>JAGLJX010000240.1 GCA_023142175.1 Emcibacter sp. | reverse complement strand
CAAAAGCTTTGTGACGACTGTTGTCACCCCGTCAAAATGTCCCGGCCTTTTGTCTGCACAAAGTCCTTCGGTGATTTTAGCGACGGTTACGGTGGTTAAAAATCCATCGGGGTATATTTCCCCAACTTCCGGGGCGTAAAGCAGGTCAGTCTTGACCTCGTCCAGCTTTTTAATGTCTGTGGTCTCTGATCTGGGGTATTTATCGAAATCTTCGTTGGGGCCAAATTGTTTTGGGTTCACAAAAATGCTTACCACCACCTTGTCCACATGTTTCTGTATTTCCTTGATCAGGGACAGGTGACCGTGATGAAGGGCGCCCATGGTGGGAACCATACCAACCTTTAATCCCTGCATATGCCAATCAGTGACCTGAGAGCGAAGTTCTTTTTTTGTGCGAATTATCTGAACGGAGGATTTTTTCATATTCAATGAGTCCTGACCCTAATATCCAATCGGGCTTTGTTAAAATCACTAAGTTTATTAATACGAATTATATTTTTAATTTTTTCCACATAGTCCTGACCTTCTTCCGAGTAGTTGATTAGGGTTTCAACCAGCGGAATGACATCAATTATCTGATCATCACGAAAGGCCCGTCTTTCCACCCGCAAGGTAGAATATGCGCTATTGGTATTCAGGTTTAACATATAACTATCAACGGCTTCTATAATAGTTTTAAAGCATTTAATCCGATGTTTTTTACCATTGTCGCGTTGAGCAGGCACGATGCCGCAACCGGGCCCCCAAGTCCATTGTCCGTATAGTGCGTTGCCCTGTTGGGCGAAACGCGAGGTTCCCCAACCACTTTCCTGTGCGGCCTGAGCCAAGGCAAGTTCAGGGGGAATGATATTCATTCTGCTGAGTAATTCCGCCAGTATTTCGCCAGAGCGTGCTACAAAGTCCCCAACGTCCCTGACTTTCACTTTATATCGTACCAGTTTTTGTATTATCCAGTAATATTCAGATTCAGTTACATCAGAACCCAGTGTGATCTTCAGGATTAATTTTTTAAGTTTTTTACGGTCTTGGCGAATGGTATCATTAACCATCAGAATAGGCGGTAGAAGTGCTGAGAAAAACAACTCTTTTTTTATTTTGACATCCTTGATACGGGTTAATTCCCGTGGAATGTTGGTAAAATAAACCGCAGGTACAGTCGCTTTATTCATTCGAATCTGTTTGATGTCGAAACCACGGGATGCCAAATATTTTATGGCGTGCAGGCCCTTGTGCAACTGGATATTATTGACCATTTGTATGGGGGAATGATGTTGCACACTCTCCCTTATCTGCCAGTTTGCCAGCCAGATAGGGCCGCCAACAGAAAACACTATTGCAATGAAGATTATAATAGTGTCTTTGATTGAATTATGATTTTTATGTATATACATTTGGTTCATTCACAGCTTAGTATTGATCAGTTTATAAATAGTTGTTGGTAAAAAAACCAGAGATTAGATTTGAAAATATCAGTTTTCAAAAAATAAGGGAGCCATAATGGGCCAGAGAAAGATGCAGAAAACACATATCATTGTGGTTGGTAATGAGAAGGGTGGCTCAGGAAAGTCCACATCCGCTATGCATATTGTTATCAGTATTCTGGAACGTGGCTACAGTGTTGCAATCATTGATCTGGACGCGCGCCAGAAATCAGTTGCCCGTTATATAGAAAACCGTCAGGCTTATGCGGATCAGCATAATTTAAAGCTTACCATGCCCGATATTCATGTTCTGGAGGGGGCAAAAGACGGTACAGTAGAGGAAATGGAGCAGCAGGATGAGGCCAGCTTTTCAGCTTTGCTCGATGACTTAAAGGCTAAATCAGATTATATCCTCATTGATTGCCCAGGTAGTGACAGCAATTTGTCAAGATGCGCACATATATCAGCGGATACATTGATTACCCCTGTGAATGACAGTTTTGTTGATATTGACCTGCTGGCGAAAGTAAATCCTGATACCTATAGGGTAGAAAACCTCAGCCTCTACAGTGAAATGGTTTGGGAAGCGCGAAAGAGACGGGCCATGAAGGATCGCGGCACCATCGACTGGGTCGTGATGCGAAACCGTATATCATCCCTTAATTCGAAAAACACCCAGCGGGTACATGATGTCTTGACCCAATTGCAGAAAAGGGTAGCTTTTCGTTATGTCCCTGGTTTTGGGGAGCGGGTGATATATCGTGAATTATTCCCCAAAGGGCTGACGCTGGTGGATTTTAAGAATAATACGACCGAGAAAATGACCATGTCCCATGTGGCGGCCCGTCAGGAAATACGCCGACTTATGGACGAACTTAAGCTTCCCGGCTGGAACAAGGCTGTTGTAGCGGCTGCTGAATAGGAAAAAGAGATGCCTTATATCATTATATTAATTGGGTTCATTTTTCTGCTTTATGTGATTTCACGTTTCATGCAGCAGTCAAAATCTGAAAAATTAAACAGAGTGTTCCGTTATGGTTTCGCAATCATACTTGGACTGTTGGCCTTTCTGATTATGTTTAGGGGTAATGTGCCAGCAGGCGGCATATTGGCGCTCTTGTCATATCTGTCAGCTAAGGGAAGCCTGTGGCGGTTCATGGTGAACGGACCGGCTGCTAATGCTCCCCTTAATACGACGCCCATGACGCGGCAAGAAGCACTTGATATTCTGGGCCTGTCCGGCAATCCCGATCCAGCGGAAATTAAAGATGCACACCATAAAATGATGCTTAAAGTGCATCCTGATCAAGGGGGATCTGATTATTTTGCATCCAAACTTAATCAGGCGCGGGACATTTTGCTTTAGAGAAAATTAGCTGGTTTTTGAAGATTTTGTTGCACTGCACAAAAAAATGTTTGACATTCTAAATATATGAACTATATGTACGGCATAGTTAAATGTTGCGCTGCACAATTAATAGAAATTATATTTACAAGGATAACATGATGAGCAAAACTACAAATGCAAAGAAATCTACGGCTGAGAAATCTTTTAAAGATGCACAGGAAACTGTACAGAATACAGTAAAAGCTGCACAGGAAAATGTTGAGAAAGCTGTTAAGGAAGCCGCAGGTAACCTTGAAAAAGTTTCTGAATTCGGCAAAGCAAATTATGAAGCACTGGTCGCTTCCGGCGAGGCTGCTGCAAAAGTTGCCAAGACTACAAATGTTGATTTGGTGGAAACTGCCAAAAAGGCTGTTGAAAAGAATGTAACTGACGTGAAAGCATTATTTGCGGCTAAAACTCCTGCTGAGTTTTTTGAACTACAGGCGACAATGTTTAAATCCCGTTATGAAGAGTTTGTTGCTGAAGCGACACGGGTTAACGAAGAAGTGTCAAGCACGGCTAATGAAGTGATTGAACCTTTGAAAGCACGTTACGAAGAAGTTGCTACAAAATACAATCTTCCTCTGGCTGGCTAATTACCGACAGATAAAATTTGATACTGCCAAGTATCGGGCCCGGCTTTAAGTCGGGCTTTTTTTATGGGTTAGGTCCTGACCTAGACTTCCAACTGGAAGTTTTAGTAATTTAACGCTACATTAGGGTTAGCAGGATAACATTAAACCTTAAAAACATTATTGGTGGATAATTATACAGCAAATTTCCATTGATGCCTTTAAATCTGCTGTGGGCTTTCTATTTAATATAGATATGAGGTTCAAATAAAGTGTGGCAGGTAAATGAGTGAAAATCAAAAGGACGATGATGGTAATGGGCAGGATAAAACCGGTGTCTTAACCAAAACACGGCCCAAGACTAAAAAACCGTCCATGTATAAGGTTCTCATGCTGAATGACGATTACACTCCTATGGATTTCGTCGTTCATATTCTTTTGTCTTATTTTCAAAAGACAGAAGAAGAGGCGGTACAGATTATGTTAAATGTGCATCAGACAGGCGTTGGATTGTGTGGTGTTTATAGTTTTGAAGTTGCAGAAACAAAAGTTATGCAGGTGACAGACAACGCAAGACGCAATGAGCATCCCCTTCAATGCACATTGGAAAAGGAGTAGTTATTTATGCCAACATTTTCCCCAAACCTTGAGCACACACTTCACCGCGCTGTGGGTGAAGCTAATCTGCGCAAGCATGAGTTCGCAACGTTAGAGCATTTATTGTTCGGTCTTCTGGATGATAAGGATGCGGTCGCAGTGCTTAGGGCTTGTGATGTTAATGTGCGACA
Organism: Emcibacter sp.; assembly: GCA_023142175.1. The sequence goes on along the minus strand of JAGLJX010000240.1, from coordinate 4,986 downwards.
GCTCAGGGCGGAGATAAAGGCATATCTTGATCTGGAACTTGATACTATTATGACGGAGGAGACTGGTGATGCCAGCCCCACATCCGGTTTTCAGCGGGTTATCCAGCGATCAATTCTGCATGTGCAAAGCTCCGGTCGTGAAGAGGTCACTGGGGCCAATGTCCTTATTGCGCTTTTTTCAGAGCGGGAAAGCCATGCGGTTTACTTCCTTCAGCAACATGACATGAGCCGGCTTGATGCGGTGAGCTATGTCTCCCACGGTTTGGCAAAATCGGCGGGCAAGATCGGCGAGGAAGAGGGGGTTTCCGGCGCAGATGAAGATTTTGAAGAACAAGAAAAAGAAGAAACGGCGCTGGAGAAATACTGCGTTGACCTGAATCAGAAAGCCCGTGCGGGCAAGATTGACCGGCTTATCGGGCGGGAGCATGAAGTTGAACGCACCATTCAGATACTATGCCGCCGGTCCAAAAATAACCCGCTTTATGTGGGTGATCCCGGTGTGGGTAAAACGGCAATAGCCGAAGGTCTGGCGCGGCATATAGTGGAGAAAAAAGTCCCCGAAGTATTGCTGAACGCTACTATTTTCTGCCTTGATATGGGGACATTGCTCGCGGGAACCCGTTACCGTGGGGATTTTGAAGAACGGCTGAAAGCTGTTATTTCTGAAGTTGAAAAGCATGATGGGGCTATTCTGTTCATTGACGAGATTCATACTATTATCGGGGCCGGCGCCACCAGTGGCGGGGCTATGGATGCTTCAAATATGTTAAAACCCGCACTATCTTCCGGGACCATACGCTGCATCGGATCGACCACCTATAAAGAATATCGCTCTCATTTTGAAAAAGACCGGGCATTGCTCAGAAGATTCCAGAAAATTGACATCAAGGAACCAACTATTCCTGAGACCAAGGAAATCCTTAGGGGCCTCCGAAAATATTTTGAAGAACACCATGATGTAAAATACAGCGATGAGGTTATTGATGCAGCGGTGGACTTGTCCTCGCGTCATATTAATGATCGGAAACAGCCCGATAAATCCATTGATGTCATTGACGAAGTAGGGGCATCACAGATGCTTCTGCCGAAGGAAAAACGTAAAAAAGAAATTTCCGTAGTTGATGTTGAGGCTGTGGTGTCCAAAATAGCTCGTATTCCGGCAAAATCCGTTTCCAAGGATGACACCGCCGTCCTTGCCAGCATTAATACCGACCTCAAAAGGGTTATCTATGGTCAGGATAAGGCTATTGAAGTGCTCACAGACGCCATACGGCTGTCCAGAGCAGGACTAAGGCAGGATGACAAGCCTATCGGCAGTTATTTATTCTGTGGCCCCACGGGGGTAGGTAAAACGGAAGTCACCAAGCAGATGGCTAGCCTGTTGGGTCTGGAGCTTCATCGGTTTGATATGTCGGAATATATGGAACGTCATTCCGTATCCCGACTGATTGGCGCACCTCCCGGCTATGTGGGTTATGATCAGGGAGGCCTTCTGACCGATGCCGTGGATCAGTCTCCCCATTGTGTCATTCTTCTGGATGAAATTGAAAAAGCGCACCCCGATATCTTTAATATTCTGCTACAGGTTATGGATCATGGCAAATTGACCGACAGCAACGGCAAGAAAATAAATTTCCGTAATGTTATCCTTGTCATGACAACTAATGCCGGGGCAATGGAAATGAGCAAGGAAGCCATTGGTTTTGGTGCAACTGTTCGTGAAGGCGATGACGAAGAAGCTATCAAAAAACTTTTCACGCCTGAATTCAGAAACAGGCTTGATGCTACAGTGCCCTTTAATAATCTATCCCTTGAGGTTATGGGGCAGGTGGTTGAGAAATTTGTTCTGGAACTGGAAATGCAGCTGGAAGACCGTCATGTGCATATCAGCCTTACACCTGCGGCAAAAACCTGGCTATCAGAGAAGGGCTATGACCCCCTTTATGGTGCGCGGCCACTGGCCCGTACTATACAGGAATATGTCAAGAAACCCCTGGCAAATGAACTGCTGTTTGGCAAGCTGGTAGACGGCGGCGAGGTTTTGGTCAGGGTAAAAGACGGAAAATTAGCCTTTGATATTGAAGCGGCTCCGTCACCAATCAAGAAAATTACTGATAAGAGTTCAGGCAAATCAAAAGAATATGTAAAATAAGCAGTAACATTTTTGTTCATTTAGAATTCAGGTAGAAGTAGTATAATCCTTTTATTGGTAACAATTCCCATTAAGGAAAAGATCATGTTTGGAAAATCACTTATTATTGCACTCTGTTTGTCCTTAGTGCCACTATCCGCAGTAGCGGCAGATAAAGGTCAGGATAAACTGGCTAATGCGTTGAAAAAATACGAAAAAACCGGAAAAATAAAAAAATGCATTATCGCTCGCCGAATTCACTCAAGCCGGGTGATAGATGATCGCAATATCCTTTTCATCATGAGAGGAAAATCGGCTTATCTGAACACGCTATCTCATCGTTGCTCGCGTCTTGGGTTTGAGAGAGCCTTTAGCTACAATCTGCATGGCAGTCACCTGTGTGATATTGATATTATTTCTGTATTTGATTCCAATAGCACTATACCGGGGCCGACCTGTGGCTTAGGTAAATTTGTGGAATATAAAAAGAAGCCCAAAGTAAAATAGACAGGAATAATTAACTGACCTCTCTGTGTCTGGCCTCAAATTTCTATCACGTCATTGTTCATTCAGGATTCATGTGGAATGTAGTATAATCTTTTCCGGGCCAATGATCTGTTTAAGGAAAAGACTAATGTTAAAAGAAATACTATTGTCATTTACTTTTATTCTGTATCTAATCTTTATTCCACACTCTGCCAATGCGGATAGCAGTAAAGAGGATAAACTTTCTAAGGCATTGGTAAAATACGAAAAAACCGGAAAAATAGAAAATTGTCTAAGGCTTAGAAATGTTAAAACCAGCAGGGTCATCGATGATTATAATATTCTGTTTTATATGAAGGGAAAGAAAGCTTATCTGAATACCCTGAAGCGTCGCTGTTCTCGCCTTAGTATAGATGGGTCTTTCAGTTATAAAGTTTCTAACTTTCAATTATGTGATTACGATCACATCTCGGTATTTGATGCTCATGGGCAAACAGCAGGCGGATTTTGCGGATTAAGTAAATTTGTGGAATATGAGATAAAACCCAAAGTGGAAAATCAGTAACCAGAATTAGTCTTTCTTGAAAGGCGCTAAGGAGGCAAGGAACTCCTGATCCTGTAGTATTGCGTCTCTTTCATGAACCAGATAATCAGCTATGGCATTTCTGAATGACGGGTTGTTAATCCAATGGGCGCTGTAGGTGGATGTGGGCAGATAGCCACGGGCCAGTTTATGCTCCCCCTGTGCGCCGGCTTCGACTTTCTTCAGTCCGTGGTGGATGGCATATTCAATGGCCTGATAATAACATACCTCAAAATGAAGATACCTGTGGTTTTCCAAGGCACCCCAATAGCGCCCATATAGGGTATCATCACTTAAAAGATTAAGCGCCCCGGCGATATATTTGTTGTTACGTTTACACATGAACAGAACAATCTGTTCGGACATTTTTTCATTCAGAAGCGAGAAAAATAATCTGTTTAAATAGGGCTGACCCCATTTCCGGTGACCGGTATCCATATAAAAAGCGAAATAATGATCCCAGTGATCTTCGGTAATATCTTTACCAGAAAGTATTTCAATTTCAATGTCATCCGCTACCGCCAGTTTTCTTTCTTTGCGGATATTTTTTCGCTTGCGGGAAGACAAGGCCGACAGGAAATCATCAAAGGTGCTATATCCATCATTCAGCCAATGAAATTGCTGATCTATTCGTTTCAGGAATCCACGACCCGCCATGAATTCCCACTCAGGTTTTTCAGCAAATGTCACATGCAGTGATGAAAGTGCCAATTTCTCAGCCAACGACACCGCAGCTTGCAAAAGATGTTCCTGAATTATTTCGGCATCTTCGCCCTGTAACACCATTATTCTACGGCCTGTAACTGGCGTGAAGGGGATAGATGATTGCAGCTTGGGGTAATAACTACCGCCCGCATTATGATATGCATTTGCCCATTGATGATCAAAAATATATTCACCGTGGGAGTGACTTTTTAGGTAAAGCGGCATAACTCCTACGATAACATCACCCCTGTATAGGATGATATGCTGTGCCTGCCATCCGGTCTCTGATGTGGCACAACCGCTTTGCTCCAGTGCATTCAGGAATTGATGGGACAGAAAAGGATTGTGATGGGTATGGTCGTTATAACAACAGCTATTCCAGTCACTCTCCGAAATCTCGGATAAGCTGGATATAATCTGAGGCAGATAGCGGCTCATAAATTCAGATTTTCATAGATAATATTGTCAGTATGTTGCTGTGCTTTTTCGTACAAACCTTCGGACCGCACTGTCCAGGTTAATACGGGAATGCCTTTTTTTCGACAATATGCCGTAACTTCATTGGGTAAGGCCTTTATATCATAGGCAATAAAGTTAACCGCCAGATCATCAATATATAATTTCTGTACATTGGTAGAAAAATATATATCAGGCAGTCCTCCGTTATTGATGCTGGTGGCAACAAGACCACGCGGTATTTGTGGGGCGTTTCTTTGAAACCACAACAAAATATCAGGATAGAAAGACATGATAGCCAGCGGCCCGGAAAAGCGCATGATGGCATTATATACGGCCTCAGCGATTTCATCCGGTGCTCTTTGATCACCTTTTATTTCTATTAGGACAGGATATTGCGGATCGACCTGATCTAAAATGTCTTCGAGGGGCTGGATGACATCATCCGATCCCGTTAACTTGATCTTTGAGAGCTGTTGGGCTGTAAAATCTTCAATATCACCCGCCTTTCCCGTCAGACGCTTGAGGGAAAGATCATGGAATACCATGGCTATTTTGTCATTACTTAGCAAGACATCAAGTTCAAATCCATGACCGCAGGCATTGGCGGCCTGAAAGGCAGAAA
>JAGLJX010000024.1 GCA_023142175.1 Emcibacter sp. | reverse complement strand
AATATCTAATATTTACTAGGATTTATACTATCCTGAAGGGAAATATTCCTGATTTAGGTTAATTTTACATAGTCAATTAATTATTGTCCCAATGAATGAGAGTTATCTGCCAAGCTGTTCCGTTATGCTACATGACGAGCATTTCACGAGAAGTTAAATTTATTTCCTTACCTTTATATGCGCCTGTGGATATGGCTTGGGTTATAACCCAAGCCAAAAGATCAGTCTTGTTGCATAAACCAGCCTATGGTCCTTGTCCGTCTAGCCGCGCAAATACGAGACGAGGAACAGAACCATAGACGTGATTAACAACGCCACACTGAAATGCACGATCACAGGATGGATATTCGGTATAATAAGAACTTCTATTTTAGGTTGTTACCATCCATCAATGTGATGTCTCACCATTTGCATCCAACTTCAGGTTATGGGCCGAATGATGTTCTATCATATTATTGTCATACATATATTGCGTAGCAGGCTCTAATACCGTGACCACTGCGATATATCCAGTGATGGACATAACGATGGTATAGGGCAGGGCCATTACCACCATCTTCATGTATGACAGGCGGATCAGCGGTGCAATCGCAGATGTAAGCAGGAACAGGAAGGCCGCCTGACCATTTGGGGTAGCGACGGATGGAATGTTGGTGCCGGTATTAATCGCCACCGCCATCAGGTCAAAAACATCGCGGGTGATAGTTCCGTTAACAAGTGCTTTCTGAATTTCCGAGATATAGACGGTTCCCACAAACACATTATCGCTGATTGCCGACAACAATCCGTTGGCAATATAAAAACCAGCAATCCGGTCTGATCCTTCGAGGGTCAGAACATAGCGGATCACGCCGCCGAACAGGTCCTGTTGGGCAATCACAGCTACAATGGCAAAGAAAACCACCAGCAGGGCGGTAAAGGGTAGCGCCTCTTCAAAGGCTTTGCCGATCTGATTTTCTTCGGAAATGCCGGTAAAGGCAGTCAGTAACACAATCACCGAAAGACCGATCAGACCAACAGAGGCCAAATGGAACATCAATGCAATCACGAGCCATGCCGCGACCACGATCTGTGCGATCAGGGATGCTTTCTCCCGATAGGTTCTCTTGGCGGATTCTTCTGCGTCAAATTCTTCCAGAATATGACGAACTTTTTCGGGTAGTTTAGCACCATATCCGAATATGCCTGTTTTTTCGAGAAGTACACATGTGGTCAGCCCTACGACCAAAACCGGAAGTGAAACAGGAGCCATACGCATGAAGAATTCAATGAAATTCCATCCAGCCCGTTCACCAATAATAAGATTTTGAGGCTCCCCGACCAGTGTGCATACACCGCCCAGAGCTGTGCCGACAAGAGCGTGCATCATAAGACTACGTAAAAACGCCCGAAATTGATCTAGGTCCGACCGATGTAATTCATCAACCTCATGATCTGCAGAATGATCATGGTCGTGGTGAGCAGCCTTACCTGATGCTGCTTTATGATAAATCCCGTAAAAACCAACGGCAACCGTAATGATTACGGCAGTCACGGTCAAGGCATCAAGAAAGGCCGATAATATGGCTGCAATCAGACAGAAAAGAAAACCTAAAACGGTTTTTGACTTCACATTCAACAGTACCTTGGTAAAGACAAATAGCAGCAGTTTTTGCATAAAATATATGCCCGCCACCATAAAGACCAGAAGCAATATAACTTCCAGGCCATGCTTGATTTCATTCATTACCATGTCGGCTGTTGTCATTTTCATGAACAGCGCTTCAATGGCAAGTAGACCCCCGGGCAGGAGCGGGTAGCATTTCAATGCCATTGTCAAAGTGAAGATAAATTCAATAACTAGCATCCAGCCAACAATATATCCGCCCTGCTCATGGCCGAGAGATAAGAGGACAATCGGATTTAAGATGAGGAAACCGATTATTGTGAGCTTGTACCATTCAGGTGAGTGACCAAGAAAATTCTTCGTCATCCCTGATGCAATAGATTTTGCCATTTTTATATTTGCCTTCCTAAGAACAATTATGCAGACGCTTATGGAATTCGTCCTGTTTCTACTAACACCTTTCTTACATATACAATGGCGATGAAATCAAGCAAAACCGGAAAAATTACAGAAAATGTAACAATAGTGACATAATTAATTTCTAATCGGTCTGGACAGACCCTAAAGAATAGAATAGTCAAACCTTGATAGAGGGTTTTAATTAAAGAAAATTATTATGATTGATCAGTTATACCAGAAGGCTATTTTGAGACAGGCGGCTACCGCAACGGCTAGTGGTGCGCTGGAAGATTCTGATCTTCATCTGACGGTTCATAACCCGCTGTGTGGCGACAGGATTACGGTTTTCGTCAATCTTGATGACAATAGAATCACAGAATTTTCCCATGTGACCAAAGCTTGTGTCCTGTGTCAGGCCAGCGCGTCGATTCTTGGCGAATGTTCAATTGGGGAGACTGAGCAAAGTCTTCAGATCATCCATGACGACCTTATGCATAATTTAGAGGGAAATGGTCTGGAAGATAAAGTATGGCCGGATGACAAGTGGAATGTCTTGAATATCTTTCAGCCGGTTTCCAGTCATAAGAACCGTTTCACCTGTGTCACGCTACCCTTTGATAGTCTGCTTAAGGCTCTGCGCGGAGAAGAATAAATAAAAGGGGCCGCTTGAATAAGCAGCCCCTCGTAATTAATGAATTTAAGCGTGAATTATTCGCTTTTTTCTTCCTCAGCTTCTTCAGCTACAGCTTCTTCTTGAGCTACAACTTCTTCAGCTTCGTCTTCTTCACTATCAGCAGCGATGGCAGCTTCAGAATCTTCTTCGTTTTCGAAGTAATCTTCAACTGACACATCCAGATTTTCCTCAGCCGCTTTGGCATCGAGACCCTTTGCCTGCATTTCAGCTTCTTCAGCGGAACGCGCCACATTGATCTCTATTTTGGTAAAGACTTCTGCATGAAGTTTGAGTTCAATAGAATAAATGCCCAAAACCTTGATTGCGTGATCCAGAATAACCTGGGCGCGGTCAATTTTAAGATCTTGTTCACCAAGAGCTACCGCAATATCACGGGCAGATACGGAACCATAAAGGTTGCCTGATTCACCAGCCTGACGAATAAGAACGGCTGATACGCCTTCTAATTTTGTTGCAACGGCTTCTGCTTCTGATTTTGCTTCGAGGTTTCTGGTTTCGATCTCAACACGCTGAGTTTCGAAGAAAGCCCGGTTTGCTTTATTAGAGCGAAGAGCTTTTTTCTGTGGCAACAGGAAATTACGGGCATAGCCGTCTTTTACCGTTACAGTGTCGCCGATTTGGCCCAGCTTGCGGACACGTTCAAGAAGTATGATTTCCATTTTTCATTCTCCCTATTGAACAATGTATGGCAGAAGTGCCAGATTACGAGCGCGTTTGATAGCCTTGGCCAGTTCACGCTGTTTCTTGGTAGAAACAGCAGTGATGCGGCTTGGCACTATCTTGCCACGCTCGGAAATGAATTTGCTCAGCATGCGCACATCTTTATAGTCAATTTTCTGGGCATTAGCACCAGAGAAGGGACAGCTTTTGCGGCGTCTGAAAAAGGGGCGTCTTGTATTGCCGCCCTCGGAACGTTGTTCAGCCATGTGATGTTCTCCTTATTCTGTCGCTGTTTCAGTTTTAGCAGCTTCAGGTTTTTCTGAAGCGGCGTTATCTGATTTTTTGTTTTCAAAACGGTTCGGGCGATTGTCTCTGCTTTCATAGCGTGAGGGACGACCTTCACGATCTCTTGACTTTACAACAACAGAATCACCTTCTTCCAGTTCTTCAACCCGGACAGTCATGAAACGCACAATATCTTCATGCAGGCGTTCGTTCCGTTCCAGTTCAGAAATTGCATCCGAAGAACCATCAATGTTAAACAGGACATAGTGACCTTTTTTGTATTTTTTGATCCGATACGCAAGGGAACGAAGGCCCCATTGTTCAGTCTTGGTTACTTTGCCGCCATTATCTTCAACGATTTTAGTCAAATCTTTGCTAATCGCTTCAACCTGTTGAGGCTGGATATCCTGGCGAGCGATAAATATATGTTCATAAAAAGCCATTTGCAGGCTACTCCTTGTTTATAAGTTCATTTAACGGTTTTTCGGGCGGGGTGATTACGAATATCAAATCGTCACATTATTTCATTAACCGACACAGCAAACCGAGGCATCCTTTACAAGAATACCCTGAAGCGGCGCAATATACATGAAAGACCAGTAAAGACAAGGTCTATACGGGCTTTTTCAGGTTTTTTTTTAGCCTTATGATAATTCCTCTAAAATAACCCTCTCAAAGGTCGACTTTTATAGGTCTAATTGTTATGACTAACTTGTAACTAACATCAAAAGGAAATCACAATTATGAGCAGAGCATTTGTTTTCCCCGGTCAAGGGAGCCAGGCCGTAGGTATGGGTAAACTACTGTCCGAAAATATGCCCGTAGCAGCACAGGTTTTTGAAGAAATTAACGATGCGCTGGGCCAAAATCTGTCGAGCATAATGTTTGAAGGACCACAGGAAGACCTCACCCTGACTCAAAATGCACAACCGGCCCTGATGGCGGTAAGTATGGCGGTGATGCGCGTGTTGGAAAAAGACTTTGATGTAAAACTCACCGACGTGGCGTCTTATGTTGCTGGTCATTCACTGGGCGAATATTCAGCCCTTGCGGCATCGGGAGCCATTGGCCTGGCGGATACGGCTCGTCTGCTGAAATTACGCGGCGAAGCTATGCAACGTGCGGTTCCTTTGGGGGTTGGCGCTATGGCGGCCCTGCTGGGGCTTAATTTCGATGTGGCAATGGAAGTTGCCGAAGAAGCCGCCCAGAAAACCGGGGAGGGAGAAGTTTGCACGGCTGCAAATGACAATGCTGATGGGCAGGTAGTCATAAGCGGTCATAAGGCCGCTGTGGAACGGGCCATTGAAATAGCCAAGGAGAGGGGCGCCAAGCGGGGGATACTTCTTCCGGTAAGCGCACCTTTTCATTGTTCCCTGATGCAGCCCGCCGCTGATGAAATGGCAGAAGCGCTGGCAGATACGATCATTTCGGCACCCTGTGTACCGATCATAACCAATGTGACTGCGATGCCTGAAAGTGATCCGGAAAACATACGAAAATATTTGGTGGAACAGGTCACAGGGCGGGTTCGTTGGCGCGAATCTATACTTAAAATGAATGAGATTGGCGTTAACCAACTGGTTGAAGCCGGGACGGGTAAGGTGCTGACGGGTATGGTGCGGAGAATTTGCCGTGACATGAAGGGGGTTTCCCTGCAAACTCCATCAGATATTGAGGCCTTTGCAAAGGAGGGAGAAGAAAATGTTTAATTTGAACGGTAAATGCGCACTTATCACGGGAGCTTCTGGTGGATTGGGTAGTTCTATCGCGCGGGCTTTGCATGAGAGCGGCGCAAAAGTTGCTCTTTCCGGCACACGGGTTGACCCATTGGAAAGTCTGGCCGCAGAACTTGGAGAAGGTGCCTTTGTGGTTCCGGCGAATCTGTCTGACCCTGATTCAGTTGCGGCCCTGCCAAAGGCAGCGGAAGAGGCTATGGGGCAAGTGGATATTCTGGTTAATAATGCCGGAATTACCCGCGATAATATCGCCATGCGCATGAAAGACGAAGAATGGGACGATGTGATGCAGGTCAATCTGAAATCGGCCTTTAAATTAACTCAGGGCCT
>JAGLJX010000239.1 GCA_023142175.1 Emcibacter sp. | reverse complement strand
CCCTTGAAACTATCGGCAGGGGTGGCAAAAAAATTCTGGTGGACCCGAAACTTAGTCACGCCGCGGTCATGGATGCTTTGGAACTTGGCGGCGCGGAGATTGTTGCAAAGCATGACCCCTGCCAGTTGTTAAAAGCCTGTAAGAATGAAACAGAATTGAACGGAATGCGGGCTGCCCATATTCGGGACGGTGTGGCCATGTGTAAATTTTTATTCTGGTTTGATGAGAATGTTGCCAAAGGTGAAATTGACGAACTGAGTGCCACTGAAAAATTACTGGAGTTCAGAAAAAGACAAAGATATTTTCAGGGCCTGAGTTTCGATACCATATCCGGTGCCGGGCCAAACGGGGCCATTGTCCATTATAAATCAAGTCCGGCGTCCAATCGGAAAATTACTGGGGATATGCTGTATCTTCTGGATTCGGGGGGGCAGTATCTGGATGGGACGACGGATGTGACCCGTACTCTGTCTATTGGAAAGCCAAGTGAAGAACAGCGCGACCGCTTCACCCGGGTGTTGAAGGGGCATATTGCCCTGGCACAGGCCCGTTTTCCAGTGGGGCGTCCGGGGGCGCATCTTGATACCCTGTCGCGAAAATCTCTGTGGGATGTTGGTCTTGATTATGATCATGGAACCGGTCATGGGGTCGGTTGTTATCTTGGCGTGCATGAGGGGCCGCAGTCCATATCCCAACGTGGGATGGCAGTTGCTTTAAAGCCGGGAATGGTTCTGTCCAATGAACCGGGCTATTACAAGACCGGCGAATATGGTATCCGTATCGAAAATCTTATGATTGTCCGTTCGACTCATTTTGAGAATGAAGAGCGGCTCATGAATATATTTGAGACCATTACCTTTGTCCCTATTGATACTAATTTGGTCAATGCGCATATGATGAGCAGCGCAGAAATTATCTGGCTGAATATTTATCATGTTCAGGTTCGGGAGAAAATAGCCCCCTTTCTGGCGGGTAAGGAGCTAGAGTGGCTCATACGGGCTACTCAGGCGGTAATGGTATTTTGAGGTTATGGCTTCGGTTTAGGGGGCGTGAAATATTTCCCTGCCAGAAACATCAACGGCGAGATTTCTTCACGGGTAATAATTTTCTTCACCTTGCCAATGAAAATGCTATGGCTACCGTAAACATAGGCATCATCCAGATCGCAGAAAATTGACGCCTGAGCATCTGCCAGATACGGGATATTATCCGCATCAGCCTGCCAGTCGCCCAGATTGAATTTATCCTCGCCTTTTTGTAATCCGGCACAGGTGTCGGAAATATTCTGTTGGTCGCCATGAAGTATATTAACGCAAAAGCCAAACCCGCGCGATAGCGCATCATGCAGGCCATTTATCTGATTAACACAAACCAGAAGTGCCGGAGGATCAAGCGTAAGAGAGGTTACCGCCGTCGCCGTCATGGCATATTTGCGGTTACCATCGTGACTTGTGATCACGGTCACGGATGCGCCTAGCCGCCCCATGGCCTGTTTCATTTGATCCTGTAACTCTATAGATGTCATCATATGCTCCGGCTTTTTATGATAGCTATACCGTCAAGTTGGAAATAATACCATTTATTTATAGCCCATCATGCGGTTATGTTGATCTTTCAGAAGTTGGGTCAGGAAGCGACAGACCGCATCAACCCTGGCCACATGGCGCAGATCTTCATGAACCACAAGCCAATATTCCCGGTCAATGTAAATTTGTTCTGGCAGGATCGGGCATAGCCGCCTGTCAAGGTCTGCCATGAAACAATGAATGATGGAAAGGCCGATGCCATCGAGGGTGGCATTATATTGTGCCATGACATTGGTGCTGCGAAAGACCACATGGGGTGTTTTAATCACCTGCTCCAGAAACCGCAGTTCCGGCAATTGAATCAGGTCATCAATATAGCTGATAAAATCATGGTCATTCAGGTCATCAATTTTTGATATCGCCGCGCGGTTCTCCAAATATTCCTGCACCCCATACAACCGGAGCCGATAATCACAAAGCTTCCACGCGATGACGCGACCGGAATCGGGCCGCGCCAATGTTATGGCAATATCCGCTTCCCGTTTGGACAGGCTGGTGCGGCGGGATTCTGCCATCAGCTCCAGCTCAATATCCGGATGCATTTCCCGGAACTGGCTCATATTATGGGCAATGATATGGGCGCTTAGGCCTTCTGGTGCTGCAAGCCGCACTGTCCCTGATAGTCGCGCATCCTTGCCCGATATATCCTGATAAAGATGATTTGAGCGTGCCTCCATCTGTTCCGCATGGGGCAGCAACCGCAGTCCGGCATCGGTGAGCTTATAGCCGCGCGGTGATTTATCAAACAGCCGGACGTTCAGCTCATTCTCCAGTGCGGCAATGCGGCGGCTGACCGTGGTATGATCCACATGCAGCTTCCGCGCCGCACTCACCAGCCGCCCCCGCCGGGACAGCTCCAGAAAAAATCGTAAATCATTCCAGTCGTACATGATAAATCTCTGTGTATTATTGCAGATCGTTTGTGAATATTTTGCCATAGAAATGCATTTTTGTCTCTAGTAAACTGCAAGGGAGATAAATATTTTAATCAGGGATTTTGACCATGAAAAATTATACCCATTATATCGGCGGCGAACATTATGACGGCACAAGTGAGCGTTTTTCGCCCGTTTTTAATCCCTCAACCGGTGAACAGTCCGCGCAGGTTCCTCTGGCGAGCAAGGCCGAGGTTGAAAATGCCATTGCCGTCGCCCAAGCCGCCTTCCCCGCGTGGGCAGCCACATCGGTATTGCAACGCTCCCGCATTATGACAAAATTCACTGCCCTTCTCTATAAGCATCAGCCGGAATTGGCGAAGCTCGTGTCATTAGAGCATGGCAAGGTGATTGAGGATGCTATGGGGTCTGTTTTGCGCGGTATTGAGGTTGCGGAATTTGCCTGCGGTATTCCGCATCTGCAAAAGGGCGAATTTTCAGATAATGTGGCGGGTGGTATTGATATCTATTCCATGCGTAAGCCCTTAGGGGTTGTGGCGGGCATAACCCCGTTTAATTTTCCGGCCATGATCCCGTTATGGATGGCATGTATGGCGATTATCACTGGTAATACGGTCGTGCTGAAGCCCTCAGAAAAAGACCCCGGCTGTCCTATGCGTCTGGCCGAGCTGTTCGTAGAGGCCGGTGGCCCGGCGGGTGTGTTCAATGTGGTCAATGGCGATAAGCTGGCGGTGGATACCCTGCTGTATGACAGCCGCATCAAGGCGGTGAGCTTTGTCGGCTCCACGCCCGTCGCTGAATATGTTTATGAAACTGCCACCAGAAACGGCAAACGCTGTCAGGCCATGGGCGGGGCCAAGAATCATATGCTGATCCTGCCTGATGCTGATCTGGAAAATGTCGCTAATGCCCTTATGGGCGCGGCATATGGTTCTGCGGGTGAACGCTGCATGGCTATTTCCGTCGGCGTCTGTGTCGGTGATGACGTGGCGGACAAGCTGGTTGAAATACTCAGCCCCCGTATCAAAGCCCTGAAAATCGGCACCAGTCTGGAGACAGGTCTGGAAATGGGGCCATTGGTTACTAAGGAGCATCGCGCCAAGGTTATGGACTATATTCAGATGGGCGTGGATGAAGGGGCTGACCTTGTGGTTGATGGTCGTGATTTTACCCTGTTGGGTTATGAAGATGGTTATTTCCTCGGCGGCTCTTTGTTTGATAATGTCAAAAAAGAGATGCGCACGTATGAGGAAGAAATTTTTGGTCCTGTCCTGCAATTGATGCGGGTGCAGAATTTTGAAGAGGGCATGGCTCTGGCTTCCGATCATCAATATGGCAATGGCACCTCGATCTTCACCCGCAGTGGCGCGGCGGCCCGCACCTATGCCGACCGTGTTGAAGTGGGCATGGTTGGTATCAATGTGCCGATCCCGGTGCCTTTGGCCTTCCACAGCTTTGGCGGCTGGAAGTCATCGGCTTTTGGTGATCATAATCAGTTCGGTGCCGAGGCCGTACGCTTTTATACCAAGGTAAAAACCGTTACCTCCCGTTGGCCGGAAAGTACCATAGAAGCAGATTTTTCTATCCCAACATTGAAATAATGTCCTAAAGTATCTTTAGAGGAAGCTGATTATGGATTTTAATTTTAATGAAGATCAGCGGGCGATACAGGATATGGCCCGCACCTTCGCGGAAAATGAATTTTCTCCCCATGCGCAAGAATGGGACCGGGATCATATTTTCCCCGAAAATGCCTTACGCAAAGCCGCCGCCCTTGGCCTAGCCGGTATTTACATTGGCGAAGATGTGGGCGGTTCAGGCATGAACCGTCTGGATGCCGCTATAATTTTCGAGGAATTATCCAGGGGCTGCACCTCGACAGCGGCCTATCTGTCCATTCATAATATGGCCACATGGATGATCGACAGTTTCGGCAGTGACGCGCTACGCCGGAAATATTGCCCCAAACTGACCAGTATGGACTATTTCGCCAGCTATTGTCTGACCGAACCGGGCGCGGGCTCCGATGCGGCGTCGCTCAGAACAAAGGCGGTTTTGGACGGTGATCATTATGTCCTTAACGGGGCGAAGGCATTTATTTCCGGCGGTGGGCGTTCGGATGTCTATGTGGTTATGGTGCGTACGGGTGAGGCGGGGCCGAAAGGCATCAGCACCATCGTGGTGGAAAGCGGCACACCGGGTCTGAGTTTTGGCGCACAGGAAAAGAAAATGGGCTGGCACAGTCAGCCGACAAGCGCCGTAAATTTTGAGGATTGTCGTGTGCCCGTGGAAAATCTGGTGGGGGCAGAGGGCGATGGCTTTAAGATTGCCATGAAAGGGCTTGATGGCGGGCGGCTGAATATCGGGGCCTGCTCACTGGGGGCCGCGCAGGCCTGCCTTGATCTGACCGTCCAATATATGGCGGAACGCAAACAATTTGGTAAAAAGCTAAACGAATTTCAGGCCCTGCAATTTCGCATTGCCGATATGGCTACAGAATTGGAAGCCGCGCGGCTGTTGTTACAGAAGGCCGCGTCAAAGGTTGACGCCAAAGCCCATGATGCGACACATTTTGCGGCAATGGCGAAACGGCTTGCCACCGATACCGGCTTTAATGTGGTCAATGAAGCATTACAGCTTCATGGCGGTTATGGCTAT
>JAGLJX010000238.1 GCA_023142175.1 Emcibacter sp. | reverse complement strand
ACCCTCATCGGTGGTGCGGGCGCTGATGTTCTATGGGGGCAGGATGGTAATGATACATTAAATGGTGGCTCCGGTAATGACACGCTCTTTGGTCATAACGGCGATGATGTTTTTGTCTTTGATGGCATATGGGGTGACGATACGGTTGGTGACTTCACCGATGGTTCTGATCTGATTGACCTATCGGACACTGATCTCACATTCAGTGATCTCTCTATCGCACAGGATGGAACAGACACCGTCATCGATGATGGGTCCGGCAATACAATCACCCTTACAGATATAACAGCCACAGACATCACAACGGATGACTTTATATGGGGGTAAAGCAGGTACTGAAAATTTACAAGCTGTAGTCTAAAAGAACGGTTTGCATCTAGCATATTGATTTATCAGGTGAAGAATACAGTTTACCTCTTTACCTGATAAAATGCTCGCCGTCCCTCCTCCGCAGCAGGGCCATAATGCTGCAGACCATCCAATTCTGAATGTCCAAAGGCAATACGTCCGTAGCCCTTGCGAATAATATCGCGTGGAGCGATACCTGTTTTACCACCATAAAAACCTGGATATGGAACAGAAAAAGCATGGCCCCAACGATTCAAAATCAAGCCTGCCACATCTTTCTTTGGATTAAACCCTGCAGAGCCAAAAAGTGTCATCATTTGAGAGTATATCGCGCCCTCATAGTCACTATACGACGTTCCTAATAGTTCGCCGCGACCCATCATGACTTGTTCTTCCGCCGAATGACCCGGATAGATGAAAGGTGTGTAAAAGCTTAGAACAGTTGGCTGGTTAGGATCTAACGGTGGTTTATAGTCCCCTATATGCATAGGGTTGCGGATATTACATGTATAACCAAAACCATCCTCATCTCTATTCCAGATGGCTGCAGTGATACCCATTTTATAAAGAAACCGCCAATTTGTCAGGGCGATATTAGCCACGAGGAACGGAGCATATTTAAACTTCCGGTTTGCGTCTAGGACTGTTTCAGGCATGTCCCTTACCACACGACGGTTAATCCAAGAGCCAGTTGCCATCACAACCCCTTTGGCTCTGATGCCATAAAATTTGCCATTCTTAACATAAACCAATTGAACAGACTCTGACTCTTCTGGAGTATGATCATGTTTCACGCTCAATACCGTTGCGTTCAAGCGCATTCTGATAGGTTTGCCGGGGCGATCCAAGGCATCAAAATTGATGCCACCCGTGATAATATCTTCAAAACTGTCACCGCCTTTAATACCATCTGGGATAATACGCTTCAAAAAATGACGAGCGAAGCCCGAATTCCCGCCGGGGAAGGAGTTGCGTCTGGAATCCATGGGCGGCATATCCATAAATCCCGACATGGGAAGTTTATAGGCTGCATAGGCCGAGGTAGCATCACTTCCCAAACCACCAGCAGAGGCAAGAAATAAGTTAGCATAATCAGAACCCTCACTGCCAAGACCTAATTCTTTTTCAAGGAAGTCTTTGTATGACATGGTGTCTAGGGCTGCAATAGCTTCGGCTTCTGAACTATACTGACGGGTTGAACCTGTGTGATACCAACGTAGGAGCCTTTCGCGACTTTCTAAAGACATGGCTGTGTCTTTTAATTTGTTTGCCCACATATCGGTCGCCCACTTGCCTAGCGGTGCGCGATCATTTTTGTAAAAATGCCCGACACTAGTTTGCTCTTGCAAGCCTTTAACCAGATATTCATAATTATCGGGGGAAAAGCCCAGTGGTTTTTTGTCAGCAGGCCAAACCGCCAATTGGTATTCCCTTGGCAAACCCAACTCTGCATAAACTCGCGGATCACCCTTTGCGTCGCTCACACAATCTGGTTTTGGAGGGATGAAGAAGCCGTTTGCACCTTGTGGGCCAAGTAACTTAGTACCATTGACGAGAAATTCATTTTCTTTGGCTTCACCACCAAAAATGGGGTGATTATCCAGCATTAGGCAAGATTGCCCATCTGTTCTGGACTTGACATATTCTAGACCAGCCGACAGTCCAGCAATTCCACAACCAACAATAACATAGTCATAGTCTTCAACCGCTTCCAGCTTATCAAAGCTCTGGGGAAATTCACCATCACGCAAACGATGTGCATTGGCCACTACATCCGGCGTATTTCCATGTGAATGACGATAGTCACCGACACCTCCATAACCATACCAGTCAGGTTCCTTCGATGGTCGCGGAGCATACATATCCGATTGACGAGCTATGGCAGGTGACACTGAAGCCAGTAGGGCAGTACCAACACCCAAACAAGCACCGCCAAGAATATCGCGCCGGGTGATATTCTCATTAAAGAAAGTTTTTTTATTCTTCTTCAACGTCAAATCCCTTCCTGTAACATCAAGATAATTAAAAGTATTTCCTAACGGCTGGCAAATGAACATAATTTATGCTGGCATAATATTAATTAGGGTCGTAAAAATTATAGCCATACTAACCATATAGCACTCTCAGGTGCCCGCTTTGGGTCGGAAGCAGCCGCTTATAAAAAGTAACTATTTCAACGATTTTTGTCAATAATGAAGCTCCCAACGATCAAGAAGACTCGCAGGTATTAATTTTTTGACATCAGATAAAGCTCAAATTCTTCAGGAAATGCAATATTATTTCATCATTTGAATTCATATAAATATTTAAATTTTAAAAACCCAAATTAAAAACGGCTGAAAAGAACTGGCCGGAAAAATGTTGACACATCACTCTTTATGGGATCTATCAGCCTTTTGAAATCGACCAATGGAAAAAGGTTCGAGCGGTAAGTGAGAGCGGCCATCTAATATGCTTTCAGTTATCAGTTTGCCGACAAGTGGTGCCAATTGAAATCCGTGGGAAGAAAATGCAAAAGCATGAAATGCCGTTGGATCAACAAGGGAACGACCTATATAAGGGATCCCATCAGGTGTATGACCCTCGATACCGCACCAAGTCCTGACAATTTGTACGGTCTTAAGGTGTGGGAATAAATCGATTACGGTTTGCGCACATTCCTTTAGAGCTTCAAAGTTAACAATAGTTTCACCCGTATCCCTGTTGACACGCCCGCGATAACCACCGCCGATTAATAAAATCCCGTTAGGCGCCTGTTTAAAAGAGAGCTTTCGAGTAGCTGACAAGATTACAGGTTTTAAGAACGGTTTCAATGGGGCGGTGACCATCATCATTGGCGCAATTGGGTCGACAGGTGCATCATCACCAATCATTTTTGCTATTTGATCTCCCCATGCTCCGGCGCAATTGACAATTATAGGTGCTTCATAAACCGCTTCTGCTGTCTTAACCTTCCAGAGGTCAGACTGTTTAGTGATTCCAGTTACACCAGCGCAGACGGCCAATTTCGCGCCGTTTTTTATGGCCTGTTGCTGAAATGCATGGGTAGCCCTGAAAGGGCTTGCAAATCCATCGGAACGTACAATAAGCGCGCCGACACAATGGTCAGAAACAGTTGGCACCAACCTTTTTAGCTCAGCCTTGCCGATAAGTTCTTCATGGGTGTAGCCAAGGCCTTTCACCAATTTCAACCTGTCTTCAAGAATTTTCATACCCTTATCGGACTCAGCGATCTTGATCTGTCCTGAGACTCTGAAGCCGCAATCATCTCCGACGATTTTTTCGATGTTATGCCACATTTTTGAGGCTTCGAGAGCCAATGGAATTTCAGCAGGATGACGCCAGAGTTGCCGCACACCGCCCGCATTGCTCGTGGATGAATTACGCCCACCTACGCCTTTATCCAGCATCACAACTTTAAGGCCGCGCTCCGCTAAGTTCATAGCGGTACATGCCCCATGTATGCCCGCGCCAATAACAATAGCATCAAAACCGTGGGTCATGTTTTTTCCAAGGAGCAAGTCCCTTCTTCCAATGTGGCGAGTTCTGATAACATGATTGGCTTGATAGGGGCCCGAATATTATGATAGCCAACTTGCAGAGGTGATTGTTTTGTTTCTTTTGCTATCAATGCCGCCACTGACAAGCCGCACATACGGCCCTGACAGGGTCCCATTGCGGATCGACAATATGATTTCACCTGATCTGGTGTTTTGCACCCTCCCCGAACCGCATTTGTTATTTCGCCAGCGGTAATTTCCATGCAGCGGCAAATAATAGTATCCGAGTTAACTTTATCAATCGCATAACGAGGCGGTGGAAATAAGATGTCGAGCAATGGCCGTACACGACGTTGTTTGTTAAGTAGTTTTCGGGCAGGTCTTGCTAAATTATTACGCTTAGCATTTCGAATATATCCAATTTGCGACAGGGCCTCATAAGCGGCGAGGCGACCGAGAGCTTCAGCAGCCACAGCGCCATCAATGCCACCGCCATCGCCTGCAATAAAAATGCCCCCACAAGATGTTTCACCCCATTCGTTGCGAATTGGTCTCCAATAGTCTTGACGTGCATACCATTCGTGGTCGGCTTTGATAAGGCGCGTTAATTGCACATTCGGGACGACCCCTTCATGATACAGAAGAAGGTCGGCATCCACTTGATAGACGCGCCCACGGTGTCTGTAACTTATACTTTGAACGTGATTGTCACCCGAAACCGAAATATCAGATACGCCGTTTAAGAAATTTATACCGTGACGTTTCAGGCTAGTGCGGAGTTTGTGACCTTTTATTAAATAGGTGAAAGCCATCAAAGCTTTCGGTAAATAGGGAGCAGCCCGCAAATAATTCGATGATTTTGTCGTTTCCAATATCGCCACAATATTACAACCGGACTCAAGTAATTGGTTGGCAACTAATAAAAGCAAAGGCCCCGACCCAGCAAGAACCACGCGACCTGATGGCGTCATTGCATTGGATTTAAGCATAATTTGGGCGGCGCCTACGCCCATCACACCGGGCATTGTCCAGCCTGGTATGGGTACACTACGCTCCATGGCGCCTGTTGCTAAAATAATTCGCTTGGCAAATGCCTTATAAGTTTTACCGCCTAGAGCATAAAACACGGCCATTGTGTCATGCTCTATATTCCAAACTTCCGCGCCTTTCACATGATTGATGTTTTGGTTCTTAACAGAATGTGCAAGCTCTAAACCAATTTGATAATCAGGCCCTAACAGTTTAAATTCAGCAGGGTTATTGGC
>JAGLJX010000237.1 GCA_023142175.1 Emcibacter sp. | reverse complement strand
GAGAAGATCGGGGCAGTCAGGTTTCCTTTTGTCATGGGAACGGCTTTGCTATCATGCAGGCCTTAATCGCTGATAATGTCATGGGTGACTTTCGTGCGCCGGATATTGTCCGCTTTGGCTTTACCCCGCTCTATACCCGTTATGTGGATGTGTGGGATGCGGTGATGCGCCTTAAAAATATCATGGAAAATGACCTCTGGAAAAAGCCTGAATATAATCGACTAACTGCTGTGACTTAAGGGTAATTTTGTGGTGTGTTTAACGGCTGTCATGGCGATGGTGGAACTAATTTCCTGCACACCTTCGATTTGTGATAGCTGATGCCACCATAAATTTTCATATTCCTGAATATCCTTAACCACAATTTTCAACAGAAAATCCACATTACCCATCAGGGTATAACATTCCAGAATTTGTGGAATGTCACGGATTATCTCAATGAAGTTGGGCAGCCTGCGGCCATGGGCGGTCATCTTGACCTGTGCAAAGAGAATGATATCCAGACCGACCTTGTTAGGGTCGAGCAGAGCGATGCGGGCTTTTATGATGCCATCATCCTGAAGTCTTTGGATTCTGCGCCAGCAGACCGACTTTGAGGAGCCGACTTTTTCGGCAATTTCCGCCACCGGCAACATGGCATCTTCCTGTAGCAGGTTCAGTATTTTTTTGTCTAACTCATCCATATTGGTACAATATCCCATTAAATATTAATTATTGAAACTCTTGTGCCGTATATATAGCAAATACGGGGATCAATGGGAAGAAATTTCAATAGAATAGTGGTAAAATTCTTATATAGGAGAATGAAATGGTTCCAAGCAGTGGTAAAAACCTAAATGTTCCAGCCCCCCGCCACAGACCGGGGGAAGAGCCGGAATTTGATGATCTTGATATTCCCAATGCAGGGGCTGTTGCGCGTCCTGATATTCTGACCGATCCAAAAGAGATGTTCACCTATGCCAATACGATGATCCGTGTTTTGAATATGAAAAACAAGGCTGTTGGGGAATGGGACCCGAAATTATCTCCTGATGAAATGCGTAAAGGCCTTACCGATATGCTGACAACCCGCATTTATGATGACCGGATGCAGAATATGCAGCGGGTCGGCAAGATGTCTTTCTACATGAAATCACGTGGTGAAGAGGCCGTTGCGGTGGCTCAGGCCATGGCGCTGGATAAAAAAGATATGCTGTTCCCATCCTATCGTCAGCAGGGCCTGTTGATTTCACGGGGTCGGGATTTGCTGGATATGATGAACCACTGCCTGTCCAATTCCCGTGACAACTGTAAGGGTCGGCAGTTGCCGATCATGTATACTTGGAAAGAGGGGAATTTCTTTTCCATTTCCGGTAATCTGGGCACGCAATTTTGTCAGGCCGTGGGCTGGGCTGTGGCCTCTGCCTATAAAGGCGAAGATGCCATAGCGGCCACATGGGTCGGGGAAGGGACAACAGCAGAATCAGATTTTCATCACGGCATGACCTTTGCCGCTGTCTATAACGCGCCTGTGTTGCTTAATGTGGTCAATAATCAATGGGCAATTTCCAGTTTTCAGGGCTTTGCCGGTGGTGAACGCGCAACATTTGCCAGTCGGGGTATCGGTTATGGTATGCCGGGGCTTAGAGTTGACGGCAATGATTTTCTTGCGGTTTATGCAGCTACAAAATGGGCGGCGGAGCGGGCGCGTAGTGGCGGTGGCCCAACCATGATTGAGCATTTCACCTACCGCGCAGGCGGACATTCCACCAGTGATGATCCCGCAAAATACCGCCCGGAAGACGAGCCGGAAGCCTGGCCCCTTGGTGATCCTGTCGAAAGACTGAAAAATCATTTGATTGAAATTGGCGAATGGTCTGACGAACGCCATGACCAAGCCATCAAAGACATCACCGCAATGGTCACCAAGAAATACAAGGAAGCCGAATCTTACGGCACTTTGAATTCAGGGGCGCGGCCAGAGGTCAGCAGTATGTTTGAAGATGTCTTCAAGGAAATGCCCGATAACCTGCGCCGTCAACGTCAGCAGTTGGGAGTCTAATATGCCTAAAATGAATATGGTACAGGCGATCAATTCGGCTCAGGATGTGATGCTGGAAAAAGACAGTTCGGTCGTGGTTTTCGGCGAAGATGTGGGCTATTTCGGCG
>JAGLJX010000236.1 GCA_023142175.1 Emcibacter sp. | reverse complement strand
TATCCGGCCTGAATGATGTGAATACAGGCAACCCTGTTGTGCGCAAGGCCATGAAAGATACTTATTCATATTGGATTGATGAAGTTGGCGTTGATGCTTATCGTCTGGATAGTGCAAAGTATCTTGAACATGAATTTTTGCATGATTTCATGTTTGCCGAGGATGGTATTAATAATGCCGCTGCAAGAACAGGCCGCAACAGTTTCCCTATCTTTGGGGAAATATTTGAAACATCCACCCCCATGAATGATCAGGGTGAACATAAAATATCCACGTTTCAGGGCACGGCAGACAAACCGCAACTACCCTCCGCAATTGCTTTCCCGCTTTATGAGGAAATGACGCGGGTTTTCGCACAGGGCCGCCCAACCAGCAACCTTACTTATCGCCTGAACAAGCATATGGAGGTCTATCGTGATCCCTACATCATGCTTAACTTTGTTGATAACCATGATGTTCAGCGGTTCCTGAAAAAGGGTAGCCTTGCCGCCTTTAAACAGGCACTAGCCATGATAATGACTGTACCGGGTATCCCTGCGATTTATCAGGGGGATGAGCAGGCTCTCATTGAAACAAGGCAGTCCATGTTTGCAGG
This sequence comes from Emcibacter sp., assembly GCA_023142175.1. Next base: position 1,185 of record JAGLJX010000236.1, on the reverse strand, counting down.
CGGATATGCAAATGACAAAGATCAATTTGATACCAGCTCTGAAATGTATCTCTATATCAAGAAGCTGGCTGCCCTGCGCACCAATAATAAGGTTTTCAGTCGGGGAACATTGGAAACGCTCGGCGATAACAGCACGGGGCCGGGGGCTTTGGCTTATAAGAGAACTTACGAGGGGACGACGGCTCTTGTTCTGTTTAATAGTGCGGATAATAAAACATTACTCAGCAATCTTGCCACGGGACTGCAACCGGGCCAGAAATTATCACTCCTCTGGGGTGAGAATTTTAAGCGTGACCTTCAGGTTGACGAGACAGGCGGTCTTACGATGGAACTGCCACCACGGGCAATTTTAATTCTGATGGCTGGGGAGCAACTGGATTATGTGACAAAGGGAAAAACCCGAATTCTCATTGATCAGGAAATCAATGGTCAGACTTTTCAAAAGACAACGTCAATTTCCGGTTCGGTATCAGACCCTGATATGTCTCTGAAATTGGTCATTGATGGGAACCTTGACCTTGCCACAACTATTCAGGCAGACCGCGAAGGCCATTGGACTACTTCCCTTCCGGTAGAGGATTTGGGGCAGGAACAACATACATTTGAATTATATGCCCCATCCTTAAATGTGGTTAGCGCAAGCCAATATTATCAGACTAATGTCACCGAATCTCAAATTGAGATTATTGTGGATGATGCATTATTGGATGATATTGGCCTCACTGGTAATTATACAAAACCAAAAGAACCCGGTTTTAAAGGCCAGATGGATATTGAGCAGGCCAGCATAAAAGTTGGCGGTAAAAATATGCAGCTCACCTTGAAAATGAAAGAGCTAAAATCCCACTGGTTGGCGCCTAACGGTTTTGATCATGTGGTTTTTAGCATCTATATGGATTTACCTGAACAACAGGGGCTTACGGATTTGCCTTTACTATTTGCCAAAGCACCCGAAGGCTTTTCATGGAATCTGGGTCATATGTTGTTTGGTTGGGGCAATCAGCTATTTACCACAGAAGGGGCGGGGCCGATGAATGTGGGCCGGAATTTACCTATCCCACCGGAATTCACCGTGGATAAGAAAGCCCGCACCATCACCATAAATTACAATGGGGCCAGACTGGGCGTGTCCAGTTGGCAGGACGTGAAGATTTATATCTCCACATGGGACAGCAGCGGTGGTGA
>JAGLJX010000235.1 GCA_023142175.1 Emcibacter sp. | reverse complement strand
ATTGATCGCATTGACCGGTCTGTGTCTAAATTCGGACAACGTTTTATTGATCGCATATTCACTATTGTTGAGCAGGAATACTGCAACGGCAAAGCCGCACGTGTTTCAAATTATGCCAAGAGATTTGCCGCCAAAGAAGCCTGCGCGAAAGCATTGGGAACAGGATTTGCCAAGGGCGTATTCTGGCGGGATGTGGGTGTTGTGCGGGATAAACACGGAAAGCCGACCATTGAATTGACGGGCGGAGCTTTAGTACGGCTTCAGGAAATAACGCCTACTGGTATGATTGCACAGGTTGATCTAACTCTGACCGATGACCATCCCTGGGCACAGGCTATTGTCCTAATTACCGCAATTCCACCACATTTGGTTGATAACTCATGAGAATTACCTTATTTATGATTGTTGATAGTGAACTTACTGGGATAGTGAAAAGAATTAATGTCTGATATAAAAGCTGAGGAAATGGCTCAGGATACGAGCGTCGAGGAAAAGAAGGAAGAAAGCTGGATAAGTGTTTTTATATGGGCATTGCTTATTGCTCTTATTTTCAGGACATTTCTTTATCAGCCCTTCAAAATTCCGTCAAAATCCATGATGGATAACTTGTTAGTTGGGGATTATCTTCTGGTGTCTAAAATGTCTTATGGATATAGCCATCATTCACTTCCTTTCAGTCCAAATTTATTTTCCGGGCGAATTTTTGAGAGCCCTGTAGAGCGCGGTGATGTGGTGGTATTCAGATTACCGCGTGAGCCGGATATTTATTACATCAAGCGTATTGTTGGCCTTCCGGGTGATACAATTCAGATGAAAAAAAGCCGCCTGTATCTGAATGGCAAAATTGTAGAGCGCAAATATGCGGGCGAATTCAAGATCACCAGCAAGCAGGGGCGGCTTGATAGTTATCCTAAATATGAGGAAACCCTGCCGGGTGGAAAGTCATATATGACGCTGGATGATGGTTGGGCTATTGGCGGAGATTCCGATGATACGGCTGTTTTTATGGTGCCGGAAGGGCATTATTTCGCCATGGGCGACAACCGGGATCATTCAAAGGATAGCCGGTGGAAAAAAAGTGAAGGTGTGGGCTACGTACCTTTTGAGAATATTGTTGGCCGGGCGGAAGTCATATGGGTTTCTTTTGACGATAACGCCAAGCTGTGGGAATTCTGGAAATGGTTCCCGAAACAACGCCGGGAACGTATGTTCACAGGTATTAATTAATGCCAGACTTACTAGCAAAATCTGAGGGACAATACAGCGATCTTTATAAGGTTCTTGGCTATGTATTCACAGATGTGGCGCTGCTGCGGGAAGCTCTGACCCACCCAAGCCTTGAAGGTGGAAAGCAATATCAACGACTTGAATTTGTTGGTGACCGGGTGTTGGGTCTGGTTATAGCTGAATGGCTGTATGAAGAATACCCAGGCGCGGATGAGGGCGGCATGGCAAGCCGTCATACCAATATGGTGCGTAAAGAAACGCTGGCTGAAGTTGCCGTTGTGATGAAGTTGTCTGGTTTCATACATATGGCGAAAAGCACCGAGGATAATGGCGGACGAAGCAAGCCGACTATCCTTGCTGATGCCTGTGAAGCGGTCATTGGAGCCGTTAATCAGGATGGGGGATATGAGATAGCGAGAAAATTGGTTCGCAAATACTGGAAATGCTATATTTCTCAGGAAACCATAGGAAAGCGCGATGCAAAAACCAGACTTCAGGAATGGGTGCAGGCACGTCATATACCCATACCATATTATGTAGTCACAGAGCGCACAGGCCCAGCCCATGAACCTTTTTTTACCATTGAAGTACGGGTGAAGGATATGGAGCCGGAAACTGGTAAAGGCCGTTCTAAACGGGAAGCTGAACAGGATGCAGCATCAAAAATTTTGAGCAGCATAGAGAATAATTAGTAAAGTTGAATGACATGACAAAAAATGAAAGCCATTGTGGTTTTGTAGCCCTGTTGGGCGCCCCTAATGCGGGGAAATCCACCCTGATGAATTCACTGGTTGGCAGCAAGATTTCCATTGTTACCCATAAGGTACAGACGACCCGCACCCGATTTATCGGCATCGCCCTTCACAAGGAAAGTCAGATGATCTTTGTGGATACACCGGGTATTTTCGAGCCTAAGAAAAGGCTGGAGAGAGCCATGGTATCTGCGGCCTGGGCCGGGGCAAGTGATGCGGATGTGATCATAGTGCTTGTGGATGCTGAGCGGCGTATTGATGACAATACACGCCGGATTATTGACGGTCTGCGGGAGGCGGGCAAAAAAGCGGTTCTCGCCATTAACAAGATTGATACCATCCGGCGGGATAGCCTGCTCGCTTTGGTGCAGGAATTGAATGAGATGGGTGACTTTAGCGAGGTCATGCTAATCTCCGCCCTTAAAGGGGACGGTCTAGAGGATTTAAAAGACGTTATCGTAGGCTATTTGCCAAAAGGTCCATGGTTATACCCTGAAGATCAGATGACCGATATTACGGAACGTATGCTGGCCGCAGAAGTCACCCGGGAAAAATTCTTCCTGCGCCTTCATCAGGAACTGCCCTATGCCGCCACTATCGAGACTGAAAGCTGGCAGGAGAAAAAGGACGGCAGTGTTCGCATCGAGCAGATTATCTATGTGGAACGGGATACGCAAAAGGCTATTGTCATTGGCAAGGGTGGCCGTAGCCTGAAAGAAATTGGCAAGATGGCCCGAGAGGATCTGGAAGAAATGTTTGGTCGGCGCGTCCATCTGTTTATTTTTGTCAAGGTCAGGAAGAACTGGTCAGATGACAAGGAGCGCTATACCAATATGGGGCTGGACTGGGTCGAGTAAAGTACGTTATCTCTGGTACAGGGAATCTAGTATGGAGCAATCCAACCCGGTGTCATCATTACATTTTTCAGCCATATGTAATAATTCCGCCTTTATTTTTTGAAGGTCTGTGATTTTTAGGCTGATACCTTCGGCGTGGACAAGGGTTTTTTTTCTGATCTCGCGGCAGGTATATTTACCGCCGTCCACAAGGTCGAGAAGTTTCCGCGTTTCTTCCAGGCTAAACCCCAGATGACGCAGGCGAAGAATAAACTTCAGGCGTTTTAACGTCTTTTCATCATAAAGTCTGTGCCCACGGGGGCTTCGGTCCGGTTTGGGTAACAGGTCAATCTGCTCGTAATAGCGGATGGTCTGAATGACACAGCCGGATAATTTTGACAGTTTGCCGATAGTGTAACTTTCACTTCTCAACATTGTGATCGTTCCATGTGATTTTTTGCTTGCACCTATAGTAACTATAGCAGGTATTGTTGAACTGGTTAAATATTAAATTTCGGAAAGATTACTTGGATAATACACAAATTAAAAAAGAAAATTTGGTTGTAGGCGGTGTTTTAATTGCCTCTTTTGCTGCAATATCATGCTGTATTTTGCCGTTAGCATTATTTAGTGTTGGTATATCCGGTGCGTGGATCAGTAACTTAACGGCCTTGTCACCTTACCAGCCAATTTTCATCGGGCTATCACTGATGCTTATTGGTTATGGTTTTTATCTTTTGCAAAGTCGCGCCGGAAAAAAATGCGATACGGAAACTTGTGACAGACCCATTCAGGGTCGTAGGGCGTATTTTCTATTGTCAGTTTCGCTGATACTTATCGCTGCCGCATTGGCTTTCCCGTGGTTTGTCAGAAATTTTCTGGAAAATTAGGAGACTGTTATGAATAAAACTATCATTCTTGCAATCCTGTTTTTTGCTGGCCTCACTCATGGGGCGCGGGCAGAGATTGTCAGCACAACCTTGCTGGTGGAAAGTATGACCTGTGTGGCTTGCCCTTATATCGTCAGACAGGCGCTGGATGCCGTGGAAGGTATACAGACCATTAGTATAAATAAACAAAAGAAAACCGCAGCCGTTACTTTTGATGACAGAAAGACAAGCATAGCTGAGCTAACCAAGGCAATTGGTGATGTGGGTTATCCATCAAGGGTGAAAAATAATTGAGTAGTGATGTAAAAGTAAGTTTTAAGTCGACCCTTACATGCCCAGATTGTAATAATAAGGCGTTGGAAATAATGCCGACCGATGCTTGTCAGTTTTTTTACGAATGTACCAATTGTAAGAAACTACTCAAACCTTTAGTCGGAGACTGTTGCGTATATTGCTCTTACGGCGACACTCCCTGTCCGCCCATTCAATTGGACGGCGGGGAGTGCTGTTCTTAATCCCAGATCTATTTGAAATCCGCCAGTTTTTTTATCTCCAGAGAGGCCGCGATAAATTGCTTGTCCGCTTCGCTTGCACGGGCCGCTTGAATGGCAGTATTGAGTGCGAGAAGGGCTCTTGATTCTGAAGGAACTTGTGGAATATCACGATTTTTTAAATCTTTGGTAGGGCCGATGTTACTCATGTCAGATCCTATACTTGATTGCTGTTATGAATAATGACGGCTTAGTATGAAAAAATGTTAAACTTTCCGGAATGGAATAGAAGTTTTTTTGGTCACGGTGCGCAGGGAAAAATTCGATTTGACCTGAGAGACACCGGGCAGGGCGGTCAGCACGTCCATATGTAGCCGTTCATAGTCCGAAGCATCGGAGACAACCACCCGTAGCAGATAATCTGCATCACCACTCATCAGGTAACATTCCATGATCTGGGGACATTCGCGGACTTTGATTTCAAAATCTGCCAGCTTTTCCTTGGTCTGCGTTTCCACCGTGATCTGAACAAATACATTGTCCGGTAGCCCGGCGGCGGCCTGTTGGACGAGGGCAACATAATGATCTATCACGCCGCTAGTCTCCAAAGACTTCACCCGCCGAAGGCAGGCCGACGGCGACAGGCCTACCCTTTCTGCAAGATCGTTATTGCTGATTCGGCCTTCATTTTGTAACGAATCAAGTATGGCATAATCAATCTTATCTAGTCTAATATTTCGAAATTTATGTCTCATAATTATTATATTACGCAATTATATGCGAAAAATCAAATATTTTACGCGTATCTTTGCAAGGATATTTTCTCAGGGTTTTCTTATAATGAGGACAGATACTATTTTCTACTTAAGAGAAAGATTTAATGATGATTGTTGGCGTTCCCAAAGAAATAAAAGTTCATGAATATCGCGTCGGCTTAACGCCCGCGAGCGCGTCTGAATTTGTCCGAAACGGACATAATGTTATCGTGGAAACCGGCGCGGGTGACGGCATAGGCTTTTCTGATGAGGATTATCGCGCCATTGGTGCAGAAATAATTGCCACGGCGGCACAAGTCTTTGCACAGGCTGAAATGATTGTGAAGGTGAAAGAGCCTCAACTTCCCGAATGTGAGATGCTGACCGAAAATCATCTGCTCTATACTTACCTTCATCTGGCAGCTGATCCGGTGCAGACAGATGCGTTGATAAAGTCCGGCTGCACGGCCATTGCTTATGAGACTGTGACCAATGATGCGGGCGGACTGCCTCTGCTCGCGCCCATGAGTGAGGTTGCGGGACGTATGTCAATACAGGCGGGCGCTCATGCATTGGAAAAAGCATCAGGCGGCATGGGAATTCTGCTGGGCGGTGTTCCCGGTGTGGCTCCGGCAAAGGTGGTTGTGATCGGTGGCGGTGTTGCGGGTATGAATGCGGCGGAAATGGCCGTTGGTATGGGCGCGGATGTGAGCATATTTGACCGTAATATTGATGTGCTGAGAAAACTTGATAACCGTTTTCGCGGGGCTGTTAAAACCCGTTATTCCACGGGCCATGATCTGGAAGAAGCCGTATTGGAAGCTGATCTTGTGATTGGTGCGGTTCTGGTGGCGGGGGCTGCGGCACCGAAGCTGGTTACCGCCGATATGGTCCGGCGCATGAAAGACGGTGCGGTTATGGTGGATATTGCCATCGACCAAGGCGGCTGTTTTGAGAATTCTCATGCGACCACACACGCCGACCCCACCTTCATCATTGATGGTGTGGTCTATTATTGTGTCGCCAATATGCCCGGTGCCGTGGCGCGCACGTCAACTTTCGCGCTTAATAACGCCACATTGCCTTTTGGTCTGGCATTGGCGAACAAAGGCTGGAAACAGGCGTGCAAAGATGATGCGCATCTGGCCAATGGTGTTAATGTTTCCGGGGGATTTGTTACCTTTGAAGCGGTTGCCAAAGACCTTGGTAAGGAATATCACCCTTTAGAATTCTAACCACGCCTCACCGTCACCCCGAACACCCCCACTTGTCACCCCGGACTTGATCCGGGGTCCATATCTATATAGCTATCCCAATTTACCGTCAGATGGCGGTGTTGATATAAAGATGGATTCCGGCTCGGGGGCCGGAATGACGAATATTCTTTTACAGTATCGACTTCTCGTATAGATTTAATTGAACGTCTGCTTTCGACCCAAAGCGGACATTCTGGAAAATATGACTTAGTTGATTTGCCCTATCAAAATATTTTAAACCACCCTCAACAAGCCCCATAAATTTCCCCTCTTGTCTCTTACCCATTCTCCGGTATAAGCTAGTCCCATAAAAATAAATGGACAAAGCCAAATGCCTGATGAGAATTTTAAAGAAACTTCCCTTCGCTATCACAGAGAACCAACCCCCGGAAAACTTGAAATAAGCCCGACAACCCCGCTGTCGAACCAACGCGATTTGTCGCGGGCCTATTCGCCCGGTGTGGCCTTCGCCTGTGAAGCCATTGTGGAGGATGCAGCGGCGGTTAATGAGATGACCATTCGCGGCAATCTTGTGGGCGTTGTGACAAACGGCACGGCGGTTCTGGGTCTTGGCAATATCGGGCCGCTGGCGTCCAAGCCGGTGATGGAGGGAAAGGCGGTTCTGTTCAAGAAGTTTGCCGGCATTAATGTCTTTGACATCGAAATTGATCAGAATGATCCCGAAAAACTCATCGATACCATCGCCGCGCTGGAGCCGACCTTTGGTGCGATCAATCTGGAAGATATCAAGGCGCCGGAATGTTTCATTGTGGAAAAAGCCCTGAAAGAGCGCATGAATATTCCGGTCTTTCATGATGATCAGCATGGCACCG
>JAGLJX010000234.1 GCA_023142175.1 Emcibacter sp. | reverse complement strand
CTTTAATGTTCCCGCCATTGATAAGGAGGGCTTTGAGGCCGATGATATCATCGCCACCTATGCCCGTCTTGCCGAAGCTCAGGGCTTCACGGTGACCATCGTATCGTCCGATAAAGATCTGATGCAATTGGTCGGCGATAAAATCAAGATGTTTGATAGCATGAAGAACCGTCATATCGGACCGGATCAGGTGGTTGAGAAATTCGGGGTCGGGCCGGAAAAAGTGATCGAGATACAGGCGCTCGCCGGGGATAGTTCTGATAATGTGCCGGGGGTTCCGGGAATTGGCGTCAAGACAGCGGCGCTACTGATCACGGAATATGGCGATCTGGATAGCCTGCTGGCCCGTGCGGGGGAGATCAAGCAGAACAAGCGGCGGGAAAATCTGATCGAATTTGCCGACATGGCTCGGGTCAGCCGACAGCTTGTGACACTGAGGACAGATGTGCCGGATCTGCCGGATATTGAGACCCTTAACGTCAGGGATATTGAGGCGGATACGGTGTTGCCTTTTCTGGAGGAACAGGGGTTCCGAAGCCTTCAGGTAAAAATTCTGTCTCATATGGGTGCCGACGCCCCCATAACCTATCAGGCGGCGCCAGAGACTGTGGAAGCTGAATATGAAACTGTTACCACGATGGATCAGCTTAACCGCTGGATTAGAGACATCAACGCGGCTTACCAAGTGACCATAGATACGGAGACCACCTCGCTTAATGCCATGCGGGCGCGCCTTGTCGGTATCTCCCTGTCTATAGAGACGGGCCGTGCCTGCTATATTCCGCTGGGTCATACAACGGTGGCGGTCGGTGAACTTGATTTTGGCGATAACAGCGCCCCGGAGCAGTTGGATAGAGATGTCGTTCTTGCTGCCCTGAAGCCTGTTCTGGAAAATCCGGCGATCCTGAAAATTGGTCAGAATATCAAATATGATTATCTGATTCTCGCCAAACATGACATTCACATAGACCCTTTGGATGACACCATGCTGATTTCATACGCGCTTGATGCGGGGGCGCATCATCACGGTATGGACGAGCTGGCTAAACTGCATCTGAATCATGATTGTATTCCGTTTAAGGAAATTTGTGGCACGGGTAAAAACAAGATCACCTTTGATCAGGTACCCATTGATAAGGCCACCGATTATGCGGCGGAGGATGCCGATATCACCGGCCGTCTGCACCGCGCCCTTAAACCGCGCCTCGCCGAAGAGGGTATGACTTGCGTTTATGAAACCCTAGATCGGCCCTTGGCAGCGGTGCTGGCGGGTATGGAACAAAAAGGTATTCTGGTGGATCGGGGGATGCTGCACCGTCTGTCCAATGATTTTGCCGAGCGTCTCGCGGTATTGGAAAAGGAAATACACGGCCTTGCCGGTCATGAGTTCAATATCGCCTCGCCCAAGCAACTGGGCGAAATTCTGTTTGGTGAGATGGGTTTGCCGGGTGGTAAGAAGAACAAGAGCGGCGGCTATAGCACCAATGTGGATGTGATGGAGGGACTGGCCGCAGAAGGTCACGAAATGCCCGCGCGGGTATTGGACTGGCGACAGTTGGCCAAGCTGAAAAGCACCTATACGGACGCGCTTCAGAATGAAATAAATGCCGACACGGGTCGGATACATACGTCTTATTCGTTAGCCTCCACCACCACGGGGCGGTTGTCGTCCAACGACCCAAATTTACAGAATATCCCAATCCGAACCGAAGAAGGCCGCAAGATCAGGCAGGCGTTCATTCCCAAGCCCGGTCATAAATTCCTCGCCGCCGATTATAGCCAGATCGAACTTCGCCTATTGGCCCATATTGCCGATCTGGACAGCCTGAAACAGGCTTTTCGTGACGGCATCGACATTCATGCCATGACCGCATCCCAAGTGTTTGGCGTGCCCATAGAGGGCATGGACCCCAACGTGCGCCGGCAAGCCAAGGCCATCAATTTCGGTATTATCTATGGCATCAGTGCTTTTGGACTGGCGCGGCAATTGGGCATCGGCAGGGCAGAGGCCAAGCAATTCATTGACACTTATTTTGAGCGCTTCCCCGGTATCCGTCAATATATGGAGGATACAAAGGATTTTTGCCGCAAAAATGGCTATGTGGAAACCATATTCGGACGCCGCTGTCATATTGCCAGTATCAATGACAAGAACGGTATGCAGCGGTCTTTTGGCGAACGTGCCGCCATCAATGCCCCTATACAGGGCGCCGCCGCCGATGTGATAAAGCGTGCGATGATAAGAATGCCTGATGCGCTCAAGGATGCGGGACTGGACGCAAATATGCTACTTCAGGTTCACGATGAACTGGTGTTTGAAGTGCCAGAGGATCAAATGGAACAGACCATTCCTGTGGTCAAGGACGTAATGGAAAATGCGGCGTTGCCTGCGTTGCAGATCACGGTTCCCCTGACCGTGGATTGCGGGGTTGGGGATAATTGGGACGAGGCCCACTAAAGCAGCCCTGAGCGCGGTTCATGGTGTTGCTTTCAACACCGGAACCAAAACAAAAAGCAGCCCTGAGCGCGGTTCATAGTGTTGCTTTCAACACCGGAACCAAAACAAAAAAGGCGGTCATATAATTGACCGCCTTTTTGTTATTGTAAATTCTAAGTCTTAGAAATCAAAGGTCGCCTGAATAGCGACGGTCCGACCACGGTTGACAAAGTTATAATTGGCAACAGCACCAAATGTGGAACCGGACAGCGGAGCATCGGCAGAAAATAATTTTACCGTATGATCTGTCAGATTCTGGCCCAATACAGCCAGCTCCCAACCCGCATCACTAGCCAGTGAAATCCGTGCATTCACAGTGGCATAAGCAGGCTGGATCAATTTTGGATCAAGCTGAGGTGAGGCATGATATGAACTGGTATAGAACATATTGGCCGACGTATTAAGCGTCAGGCTGGAGGATACTTCAAGGTAATGATTAAATCCGAATGTGCCCTGAAAATCCGATACCAACTGAGTTGTCAGACCGGTATAATCACAATCACCGTTAGCAGCCGATGGTCCGTGCGGCGTCTGGCCGAAGAAACACTGACCATTGACGAAGTCTGTAAATTCAAAATCCGTATAGGCCATTGAACCGTGGAGAGTTAGATTCTCTGTTGCCTGCCAACGACCATCAACTTCAAGGCCTTTGACTTCGGCACTGGCGGCATTGCCGACGTTAAAGCCGAGCGCACCATCAAAAACCGATACCTGAAGATTATCGAATTTTGTGAAGAATGCGGCAAAATTAATTTCTGCGGCACCGTCTGCTACAACCAGCTTGCCGCCAACTTCATAGTTGGTGGCATCTTCATCTTCAAATTCAAAAGCATCATCCATGGTCGCTTCACGGCCACGGTTGTTGGCACGGAAGTCAAAGCCGCCTGATTTACTGCCCTTGACCCAACTGGCATAAACCATAGCTTCGTCAGATACATCATAGGTCAGTTTCACGTCAGGTGAGAATTTGGTTTCTGTACGACTTCCGGAAGTTGGATGAGTACCCAATGGCCCGGAAAAGAAATTGAAGGTGGGCGTAAAGCCTGCCCCTAGGCCAGCTGCGGTTGCTTCTGCGAATGGCACACCAAAAATTGGCCCAAGTGTCGCAACAACTGCAGGGGTAATAGCCTGGCCAATATCACTGTTAAGTGTGTCTGTCGCAATATCAAAGGCGATGGCATAGAATTCTGGAGCCAATACTTTTGCTCCTGAAAGCGGCGTGCCATCCAGATTGGTAATGGACAGATTACGCATACCTTCTTTTTTCTCATGAGTCAGCCGACCACCTAATTGTAAGGTCAATTGGTCTGATAAGTGCCATGAAATCTGAGCAAAGCCAGAATAAACCTCCGCATCTACTTTTGCTACCCGTGGGCCACGAGTATCGGCAAAGAGATCACCGGCACCCGTAACGCCTATCGCGCCAAATAGCGGGGCGAAGGGGGTAAAAGCAGGATTGCCGTTCAGCAAAGGCACAAGAACAGATGTGCTGTTTATCTCAATGGCATCTTCATAATTGTGATTGCTGGTTTGGAAATAGGCTCCAAGAATATAATCAACGGTTTCGCCACCAGGAGAGGTCAGGCGGACTTCCTGAGAAAACTGTGAATAATCTTCTGCTAGTGGTAGGGTGAAGATATTCGCACCGGTAAAGTCACAATCGCAATTGTCGCTGAAGCTAAAATCTGAATAACCGGATGTGGATGTCAGGATATGTTCGCCGACCTGCCAATCCAAAGTCAGCACAACCTCGGTTAATTTATTATCGCTGAAATCACCGTTGGAATGACGTTTGCCGTCCAGGGTGTTGTTCAGTACAGAGGAGTCCTGACCAAATATTGTTAGAATTTGTGAATAGAGAAGACCGGCAAAAGGACCGGCGGCGGCGGGTAATTCGCCGTCGATCTCGATGTTCCGGCCAACGACATTAAATTCACTGCGCTCAACTTTCAGGGTGGCAGTCATATTGTCTGACACATCCATTTCGATCGTACCACGGAGGGTGTAATCTTCCTGAGCTGGCTCATCACGGTTCAGCGTAAGATTCTCTATGTAACCGTCCAGATCATGATAACGCCCAGCAACACGAACACGAACCTTGTCTGAAATAGGGCCAGAAAGAACCATTGTGGCTTCTTTCTCACCGTCGGTTGGCTCGTATGAGACGTTGACGGAACCTTCAAATGCTTCTGTTGGTTTTGCGGTGGTGATATTTAAAGCACCAGCGACAGAGTTTTTACCAAACAGGATGGATTGTGGGCCACGCAGAACTTCGACACGGGCCAGATCAAGGAAAGGCGCGCGGGATTGCTGCGCGCGACCATGATGGATGCCATCAACGTAAATGCCGACAGACTGTTCGAAACCCTGATTGTTACCGGAGCCGATGCCGCGGATAAAGACGTTGGTCCCGATGCCGCTTTCCGCCATAGTGAAGTTGGGGACAGAGAATTGCAGGTCGGCCATTTTATCAATGGACTGCTTTTTCATAAAGTCGCCGCTGACAACAGACACTGAAATCGGCACATCTTTGAGGCTCTGTTCACGATATTGTGATGTCACAACAATCTCTTCAAGGGTCACACTATCTGCTGCCGTAGCAGTAGATGCGGCAAAAACGCCGGACATTAAAGAAAGTGAAATAAGTGCAGATGTGGTTTTTAGATGGTTAAGTTTGGACATGGTTCCTCCCTAGGATTGTTATATTATAGACGTATAGAAGCTATTGATATAGACGTTTCAGGTAACAAAAGTGAGAAGCCCAACGTCCTTATTATTATATATTTATCAAAGCTTAAAACGCGACCATAGATGATAATGCATAATTCTACAGCGTTTGACTATACAAAGAAAGCCTTAAATAGCAATCGAATACGTACGTTTGTTTTATAAATAAGGCCGGCATAGCGAAATAATTTATCGGCCGATCCTTCAATTAATAAAAGGATATATGCTACCTCTTATTTACAATAACATCTGAAACAAACACCTTGGCATGACGATGCCCTAAGACCCTGTTTGTGACGAGCTGAAAGGCATCGCCGAGCATGGCCACATTGACCGGGCGCTTAACATCAAAGAAATCATGTGACAGGCGGCTGGCTTCTATGACATAGACGCTGTTCAGTCGGGGCAGGTATTTTTTGGCCGTGGTACGTTTTTCACTATCCTCCAGTTTGATCGACAAGGAGATGGTCATATTACCCTTGGGCTGCCCCCTGTGATACATAGTGACTACGAAGGGAGGAACCTTGATATAAATTTCCTTGGAAAGCTCAGCGCTAACCTCTTTAGCTCCCGATGCGACGGCGTGACTAAATATAAAGGATTCCGTAAAGATGAATATCAACCCTAGAAGAAAAGTCCTGAATGTTAAAGTAGTCATG
>JAGLJX010000233.1 GCA_023142175.1 Emcibacter sp. | reverse complement strand
CCAAATTGATTTGCCCCGCGTCGTGCATCAAAAAAGGCGATAGCATTTCACTTTCCATCGCCGCCGCGTCAATTATTGCCAAAGTAAAACGAGATTTTTTGATGAAAAAACTGGGCGAAATTTACCCTGAATATGGCTGGGAACACAACGCAGGATATGGTACCTCCCATCACCAACAAGCACTAAGGCTTGTGGGTCCATCGCGTTTTCACCGAAAGTCTTTCGCCCCAATTCGCAACCTGATTTCTCAAGGAACTGCTATAAGAGATTGATTCAACATAAAAAAATAACTTGACGAGATTCCAATTTTGATTCAGAATCACCCTCGAAATCAAAAAAAATAGAGAGTCAAGTTAAAATGAAACTGTCCAAAAAAACCAAGACAGTCGCCAAGACAAAAACATATGCCGAACTGCCCCTCGATAAAATTTTACAGGGTGACTGCATTGAATTGATGAACAGTCTGCCGGAAAAGTCCGTTGATGTGATTTTTGCTGATCCCCCTTATAATATGCAGTTAAAAGGCGACTTGCACCGACCCGATAATTCTCATGTCAGTGCCGTGAATGACGAATGGGATAAATTCGACAGCTTTCAGGTTTACGATGACTTCACCCGCGAATGGCTTACCGCAGCCCGACGTATATTAAAAGATACCGGTACCATCTGGGTTATCGGAAGCTATCATAATATTTACCGGGTCGGATCAATCCTGCAGGACATTGGCTACTGGGTGCTTAATGATATTATCTGGCGCAAGACCAACCCCATGCCCAATTTTCGCGGCACCCGCTTCACCAATGCCCATGAAACCCTGCTCTGGTGCAACAAGGGTGAAGGTTTTAACAAATATACCTTCAACTATGATGCTATGAAGGCTCTGAACGAAGATATTCAGATGCGCTCTGACTGGGTTCTGCCCATTTGCTCCGGCAAGGAACGCCTTAAAGTGAATGGTCACAAGGGACATTCAACTCAAAAGCCGGAATCCCTACTCTATCGGGTATTGTTATCCTCCACCAACAAAGGTGATGTGGTTCTTGACCCCTTCTTCGGATCCGGCACAACGGGCGCCGTGGCCAAGAAGCTGGGCCGCCATTACATCGGGCTTGAAATGGAAAGCAAATATATCTCGCTTGCCACAGACCGGATCAATATGGTTGAGCCTCTGACCGGAGATGCTTTGGAAATCACCCCGGCTAAACGCGCCCAGACCCGTATTCCCTTTGGTAATCTGGTCGAGCGCGGCATGATCAAGCCCGGCACTATTCTGGTTGACCCCAGCAAAAGACATACTGCGAAAGTTCGCGCGGATGGCACCATCATCAGCAATGACGATAAAGGTTCCATTCATCAGGTCGGTGCGCGAGTGCAAGGAGCGCCTTCCTGCAATGGCTGGACCTTCTGGCATACGCAGGAAAAGAATGGTCTGGTCCCCATAGACAGCTTGCGCCAACAAATGCGCGCTGAAATGAATTAATTAATAATAACAATGAAAAAGCCGGAAAACCGGAAAACTGACCCGCCTTCTCTTTTGAGGGCGGGTTTTTCATTAGAATAAAGACTTTGATTTCACCAGAAACACATTTACCATACACGCCATGACCATATTAATTCTTATGCCCGAAAGGGATGCTACCGATTTTTCACTAATGCTGGCAACAACAGACCCCGAATTGGACATTCGTATCTGGCCCGATGTGGGCGATGCACAAGATATCGAATATGCCATTGTCTGGAACCATCCGGCGGGAGAATTGCTAAAATACCCAAATCTAAAAGTGATTGCTTCATTCGGGGCCGGTGTGGATCATATTTTCAAAGACCCTGACCTGCCCGACCATGTAGCCATCACCCGGCTTGTGGATGATAGCCTGTCCGGCCAAATGTGTGAATATGTTGCGGGGGTTATCCTGAACCACAGGCTCCGCCTGACCGAATACCGCGAGTTTCAGGCTGCCGCTAACTGGAGCCCAAAAGCGCCTCATCCCGGAAACAATGTTTGTCTTCTTGGTTTAGGGAATATTGGACGGGAAGTGGCGGCCTATCTGACGGGACTGAATTTCACCGTGAGCGGTTGGAGCCAGAGTCTGAAAAATATCGAAAATGTCAAAAGTTTTCACGGTGAGAAATCACTGGGGGAGGCTATTTCTGATGCTGATTATATAGTATGCCTTTTGCCGCTGACCCCCTCTACCGAGAATATTCTTGATAAGTCCCTTTTCAGCAAAGCCAAAAAAGGTGCATATCTTATCAATGTGGGACGGGGCGGGCATTTGAATGAAGATGATCTGCTGGATGCGTTATATCAGGGACAGCTTGACGGGGCCTGCCTTGATGTATTTAAGGTGGAACCCCTGCCCGATGATCACCCCTTCTGGCGGCATCCAAAAATATACCTTACCCCCCATAGCGCCAGCCTGACAAATCTGGAAAAAGCAGCCCATCAACTCCATGAAAACTACCTGAATATGAAGAATAACCGTACCCTAATAAACAAGATAGACCCAGCCAAGGGATATTAGTTGCATAGGTTAAGTCAAACTGTTAGCTTGCGCCGAAATAGATCGTTCTTTTAAAAGGTTTGAAAATGAAAATCGATGGTAATAACATTCGTCCCGGCAATGTCATTGAACATCAGGGGGGGCTTTGGGTCGCTGTCAAGACGGCACATACCCAGCCCGGCAAAGGCGGCGCCTACCTGCAGGTAGAGCTGAAAAACCTTATTGATGGCCGCAAGCTGAATGAGCGCTTCCGGGCGGCTGAGAAAGTTGAGCATGTTCGGCTGGAGCAGAGGAACTATTCATTTTTGTTTGAAAATTCTGGCATGTACACCTTCATGGATATTGAAACATACGATCAGATTGAACTGACTGCGGAATTCATTGGTAAACAGACTATTTTCCTGCAGGATGGTATGGAAGTGGTCGTTGAATCTTATGATGAAAGCCCGCTAAGCGTAAAACTACCGCAAAATATTACCCTTGAAGTGATAGAGAGCGAGCCGGTTGTTAAAGGCCAGACGGCGACATCCTCTCCCAAACCGGCCATCATGGAAAATGGTAGCCGGGTCATGGTACCGCCCTTCGTTGGTGTTGGCGACAGAGTTGTTGTTAATATCGAAGCATGCACATATGTTGAACGCGCCAAATAACATTAGTAGATTTTTATTTTAAAGGATTAGACCTATGGCTTTGAAGTCAGCCGTAATTAACGTCATGGAAATGGCCGCCCAAAAAGCAGGTCGCAAACTTAATCGCGACTTTGGCGAAGTGGAACATCTACAGGTATCGCGCAAAGGGCCTGCGGATTTTGTATCATCCGCCGACCTGAAAGCCGAAAAAATCATCAAGGAGGAATTATTCAGGGCCCGTCCCAATATCGCTTTTCTTCTTGAAGAAGAAGGCGAAGTAAATCTGGGTGATGGCAGTGGTCGATGGATTGTTGACCCGCTGGACGGTACGACAAACTTCCTGCATGGTGTTCCACATTTTTGTATTTCCATTGCCCTTGAGCAAAACGGCGAAATTACCGCAGGCGTTATTTATAACCCGATCACTGATGAGACATATTGGGCGGAAAAAGGACGCGGTGCCTATCTCAATGACATGAAAATCAGAGTATCCGCGCGGCGGGACTTGAAATATAGTCTGCTCGCAACAGGTATTCCGTGGCTCGGCACACCAGGGCATAAATCTTTCATCCACAGTCTGGATACCATCATGGGCGAAGTTTCTGGTGTGCGGCGGTTTGGATCTGCGGCCCTTGATCTGGCTTATGTTGCCGCCGGTAAATATGAGGGTTTCTGGGAATCTAACCTGAATAAATGGGATATTGCCGCCGGAATTCTTCTGGTTCGTGAAGCAGGCGGTAGTGTGACCTCGTTCAATGGCAGGGACAAGGCTTATGAGACCGGCGAAGTCCTCGCCACCAACAGCGTCATTCATGGCCCCCTGACCCGGCTACTGGCTACGGCACGTAAGTCTGCCAAGGAAGCAGGGAAATAACTCCGCCGATAAGCAATTCATGTCTTTATAGCGCCGAGATGCGCCATAGGTGAATATTGTCTGACTGCGAATTTTCTGGGTTTGGCCCATTTTATAATTGATTATATCTTACCATTTACAATCCTAAGTGATCAATTGTGCTGGTAAAACATACTTTATGCTTAAAACATGAAATAATTATCACCTAAAAATTCAAATGATATATGTCAATATCACATAGAAATACTGTATTTTAGGTAAAATTTTTCCCTTCTTAAACAAAAGATTACGGCTGGTCGCCATGGGGTTATTACCGGTTGAAATCAAACTAACTTTACAAGAAAATTACTTAATATATGGCCCATTGACCCAAGTCAAATGCGGCTTAACCCACTGTTAATAATGGCCTAGTAAGAATCGTTATATTAAGTATTTTGTAAATTGTAAAAGAGTTAGAGTTCGCCATGAATTATATAAATCAGTATCTCAATGATGTAAAAATTTCCATTAAATTACCAGTTTTTATCGTAGTTTTTCTTATAGTCGCATGCAGTGCTGTCGGAATATCCGCTTTTTTGGATGCCAACGACACCGTATTTGAAGAAGTTGAGAATAGACTCTCTGCTATTACTGCCTCGCGAAAATCTGAATTAAGTGCCTATCTTAATTCCATTGAAGAAGACCTATTGATTACGGCGAATAGCCCGGCCACACTTGCAGCACTAAGAGAATTTGATAAGGGATGGAATACGGTTGGTGATGACCAAACAACGACACTTCAACGCCTCTATATCACCGGAAATCCTGAGAAAGTCGGGGAAAAGGATAGATATTATAATGCCGGCGATGGCTCTGCCTATTCTAAAGCTCATGCCATTTTCCACCCTTGGTTTCATCAATTACAGCAAAAACGCGGCTATTATGATGTTTTCCTTTTTGATACTAATGGAGATCTTGTTTATTCTGTATTTAAGGAAAATGACTACGCAACAAATATGAACACCGGCCAATGGCGTCAAACGGATTTAGCGAATACATTCCGGGCTTCTTTGAATTCTAGCGGCAAAGGTTCTGTGACCTTCTTTGACTTCAGACCCTATGCTCCCAGTTACAATGCCCCGGCCAGCTTCATATCAACCCCTATTGTTGACGAAAACGGCGCCATAGTAGGCGTGTTGGCTTTTCAGATGCCCATTGGCAGAATTAACAGCATCATGCAAAAGAATGAAGGCATGGGCGAGAGTGGGGAAGCCTATATCGTGGGCCCAGATCTTTTAATGCGCTCTGACTCACGTTTTTCGAAAGAATCAACAATCCTGAAAACCAAAATTACCGGACAGACAACCACCGATGCGCTGAATGGAAAAAGCGGAATTAAGACTATTCTGGATTATAGGGGAATATCCGTTGTCTCTGCCTATACCGATATGGTTTTTCACGGTACCAAATGGGCGGTTCTTGCGGAAATTGATGAGGATGAAGTAAACCAGCCCATTGATAGTATGCGTAATGGGATGCTTCTAATCAGTTTGATCATCGTGGCTATATTATCCACAATAGCCATTCTCTTTACCAAATCTCTGGTGCGGCCAATCAGTGAGATGGTAAAATCCATGGGTATACTTGCCGAGGGAGATACCACTACGAGCATTCCTGGACTGGCCCGTAAGGATGAAATTGGCGAGATGGCAACATCGGTTAATGTCTTTAAACTCAATGCTATTGAACGGGCGCAGCTTGAAAAAGAGGCCAAAGAAAACCGCATTGCTCAGGAAGAGGATGAAAAACGCCGGACTGAGGAGAAAAGACAGGATGAAATTAGAAAAATTGATGATGAAAGATATCAGGAAGAAGCGGCAAAAGCAAAAAGTCTAGCTGACCGACTGGAAATGGCCAAAAGGTTTGAGGATCGGGTGGGTAGTGTATTGCAAACAGTCTCCAGTGCCGCTACTGAACTA
Organism: Emcibacter sp.; assembly: GCA_023142175.1. The sequence goes on along the minus strand of JAGLJX010000233.1, from coordinate 954 downwards.
AACGCCACTTCTGAATCAATGAGCAATTCTGCCGATAGTATGAAGGTGGAGTCTTTATCTGCGGCGGCGGCAACAACACAGGCCGGACAGAATGTTCAGCTCGTAGCCAGTGCCTCAGAAGAAATGACCGTATCGGTTCAGGAAATCTCTAGCCAGATTAACAATGCCTCTACGGCCTCTAAAAATGCTTTGGCTTCCGTAGACGATGCTTCTGCGAAGGTTATGGAGATGGCAAATAGCTCAGACAAAATCAGTGAGGTTATCTCGCTGATCAATGACATTGCTGAACAGACTAATCTGCTGGCCCTAAATGCTACTATTGAAGCGGCCCGTGCCGGTGATGCGGGCAGAGGGTTTGCGGTTGTGGCCTCCGAGGTCAAAAGTCTTGCGGCACAAACTGCAACGGCAACAGATGAAATCAGATCACAGATTAACATGATGCAGAAAACCACCAATGATACGGTGGCCGCGGTTCAGAAAATTTCCGTGACCATTGGTGAACTGGACGAAATATCCTCCTCCATTTCCACCGCAGTAGAGCAACAAGCCTGTGCCATGCAGGAAATCAGCCGCAACTCACTGGAGGCCGCTTCAGGAACAGATACTGCGGGCGACAATGCCAAGAACGTGAGCAATTTGGCTGAGGAAACCGGAAATGCAGCCACTGATGTGCTTAATGCCTCAAATGAGTTATCGGGGCAGGCCACATCTTTAAAAGATGCTGTCGGTGACTTTTTGTCGGAAATCCGCACAGGCTAAAATATTTCAATCTAAATTTAAGCCGCAAGCTATGATTATATCAGCTTGCGGCTTGATGTTTTTAAAATGCTACCGCCTTAATATCGCCTAACTAAGCCTTAGACTCTTGAGAGCTGTCCTGATAGTATCGGCGCTACCATAGGGAAGAAAATAAAATAAGGATTTGCTCAGCATGACCCGACCTCAGAAATATCT
>JAGLJX010000232.1 GCA_023142175.1 Emcibacter sp. | reverse complement strand
CAAAGCGATAACCTTTGATATAGGAAATGTCTTGGTTCATTGGGATCCACGACTAGCTTATGCCCCTCTCTTTAAGGGCAGAGACAAAGAGCTTGATTATTTCCTGAATGAAGTCTGCTCACTGAAATGGCACACCCGCCATGATCGGGGGGTTCCCTTTGCGGAAAACATCCATCTTTTGCAGAAACAATTTCCCGACCATGCAGACATGATTGGTATCTATGAGGATATATGGGATGATATGTTTGGCGGTATCATACAAGGGACTGTCGATCTGCTTTATACATTACAGGGAATGAACTACCCATTATTTGCCTTAACCAATTTTGCTGCTGATCAATTTGCAGACTTTAAGGCAAGCCATGAATTTATGGCTCTGTTTAAGGATGTGATCGTGTCTGGCGAAGAAAAAATTGTAAAACCAGACCCCCGTATATATCACATCCTCTTGGACAGAAGTGGGATTGCCGCAGAAGAAACCCTGTTCATTGATGATCGCATGGAAAATTTGATTGCCGCACAGAAAATCGGCTTTCATACACATCTTTTCACAAATGCGGAAAATCTCAAATCATGTTTGGTAGACCGGGGAATACTCCCCGGCTAACGGCTATTCTACATGATAGCTCTGAATACGGGCGACCCTGATCACATTAGTCTTGCCAGGCGAACCAAAAGGCATACCCGCCGTAATCACAACGCGATCATTCAATTTAGCAAAATTGTATTTCGCACTAATATGACAGGCCTTGTCGATCATATCCTGAAAATTAGTAGCATCCTCCGTATGGACACAGTTCAGCCCCCATACGATGGTCAAACGCCGTGCTGTACTCTGATTAGGTGTCAACACCAGCAGAGGCGTTGTTGGCCGCTCCCGTGCTGCCCTGATTGCCGTTGAACCGGATGTGGTATAGGTCACAATGACAGCAGTCTCCAATGTACCAGCAATCTGTTTTGCCGCAGCACTCAGCGCATCAGCCGATGTCGGGTCGCGCAAAGCTTCCACGTCACCTTGAGTTTTACGGTAACTTGGTTCCCGCTCCACTGTTTGTGCTATCCGGTCCATATAGCTTACCGCCTCTACCGGATACTGGCCCGCCGCGGTTTCAGCTGATAACATTATGGCATCCGTACCATCAAACACGGCATTGGCAACATCAGAAACCTCAGCGCGGGTTGGTACCGGGCTTAAAATCATGCTTTCCATCATCTGGGTCGCCACCACAACGGGCTTACCGGCCCGTCTGGCATGGCGGATAATTTTCTTCTGTTTCGCGGGAACCTCTTCCATAGGCAGTTCAACACCCATATCACCGCGCGCAACCATCACCGCATCCGAAAGGTCTATAATTTCATCCAAAGCATAAAGAGCTGCCGGTTTTTCCAGCTTTGCGAGGACTTTTGCCTGAGTACCGATAATATTTTTGGCTTCCTGCACGTCCTCAGGACGCTGAACAAAAGAAAGACCAACCCAGTCAACCCCAAGGCTCAGGACAAAATCCAGATCTTTTTTATCCTTCACGGTCAAAGCCGCCATAGGCAGGATAGCGTTAGGAACATTCACACCCTTTCGGTTGGAGATCATTCCACCTACGGTAACTGTTGTAATAATCCTATTTTCTTCAACTTTTTTAATAGTCAGCCTGATTTTACCATCATCCAGCAACAGGTCAGTGCCCTTCTCAACGGCCTGATAAATTTCAGGGTGCGGCAATTGTACCCGTTTTTGAGTGCCTGGTTTTTCATCCATATCAAGAATAAATTCCTGATCCTGAACAAGCTCCACCTTATCACTAGCGAACACCCCAACCCGTAGCTTAGGACCTTGAAGGTCCGCCAGAATACCAATAGCGCGTCCTGTGGTATTTTCCACCTGACGAATGGCCGAATGAATTTGGCTGATATCCTTGTAGGTGCCGTGGCTCATATTCAGCCGAAAAACATCTGCTCCGGCGTCTGATAATTTCCTGATGACTTCCTCAGTTGAACTTGCAGGTCCCAAGGTGGCAATAATTCTGGTGCAACGTTGACGATGCATATAATTTTCCAATGCTTTTATGTGTTACGGCTTAAGTGACAATGATGTTTAGCATATTACTTTCTTTTCGTGAATATATTATGACAGCAGTTTGGCCCTTAAAATGTTAATTCAAAAAGAAGCTGTGAGAAGCTTTGTAAAGATTATAGACATCCATTTTCGAGCTTATGGACATTGGTGTATGAATTGACAACACAGGGACACCGAAATCTATGACCTCCATATTCTGCCGCGAGAATTCCCCGCCTATGGTCCCGCCTCCAGCCGCGCCTACCTTATAGGTAGTCGTCTGCCAGGATATATTGGCTCTGTCCAGATAGGAACGGGTCCAGGCGATATATTCAGAATTAGCGGTATTTCCCTGTCCATATAGCTTGATATTCACCCCATAACCCAGCCTTGGTGCGTTGCCCTTTTCCCATGCTGAAGGTTTGAGGGGG
>JAGLJX010000231.1 GCA_023142175.1 Emcibacter sp. | reverse complement strand
CATTCAACTGACCCGGCTTTGATACAGAGGCTGGAATATTGAAAAATTCAATAGATTTCAAGGATATATAATCAAGCTTAATCATTGCCTTGTGGCTAACGCCATTTGCTGTCTTGAATATATAAATATAATCCAGCGCCGCCGGGTTAAGTCCCGCCATTTCTGCATCTTCATATCTCAATGAAATATGACTGGCACCCGTATCAACCATAAAACGAATAGGTGTTCCGTTAACATAAAGGCTAACCCAATATTGACCGTCTCTGTCTCTGGGTATTAATATATTTCCGGCATTTTTCGCCCTATTAACCCTGTCATAAACCAGTTCATTGCCGGGCTGCTGCTCTATCTGTTGCTGACGATCAGCGACCCTATGGGTAAGCATCATGAATTTATCACCAAAAAAGGCGACAAAAGCCGTGACACATATCGCAAATATAACAATTTTTACCGGGCTGCCCATGAGACTTCCTGTAAGTTTTCAATCTTGTTAAGCTGGCAACATTATGGAGTAAGGTCTTTAACGTCACTTTAATAATTAGATAGAATTTTTCTTTTATTATCTAAAGCCATCAGGAACAGTCCGGGAATATATTTTTCAGCTTATCCGTTGCGCGGCGTTCAGACTTAGTTGGGCGACCCGCCCCCCGATCTCGGCGCGCTACTCTGGATTTCTCGATCTTCTGAATTTCCTCTGGTGGCGGTGTCATGTCATCGTAAAGCGCCTGCGCTTCCAGAGCAGGGCCGCGCCGCACATTAAAGGCCAGAATTTTAGCGATCCTTATGATATTAGCCTGAGGAAAAGTAAGCACATCGCCCGCCACCACCGGCGTCTTGGCCTTGGTAACTTTCTGACCATTAATCCGGACTTTCCCCGCCCGACATATCTTTGTTGACAGGGACCGAGTTTTGAAAAAGCGGGCATGCCAGAGCCAGATATCAACACGTTGTTGCTCTGGCTTTTGGTTTCCCATTATTTCTTGGACTTGAGCTGATCCTTAAGCCCCGCCAAGGCGGCAAAAGGATTGTGAGGATCAAGGGCAACTTCTTTTCGGGCCGGCTTCTTTTTCCCGGCAAATTTCCTAGCTCCGGCACCCTTACCTTTAGCAGGCTTACCTTTTTCCTTGTCTTTAAAATCTTTTCTGGGGCCGCGCTGTTGCGGTTTCTGATAGGGCTGATGATGGAACAGGAATATCTTTTCAGGTACTGCCTGCTCTTCTTTAGGCTCCTCTTTAGGCTCTTCAGATTTTTCTTCTACCTTAACTTCTTCCGCAACATCTGGCTTCACGTCTTCTTTGGGGATTTCTTTTGGTGCGTCTGCGGCTTCTTTAGCAGCGCGGGCTTCTGCGATTTTTGCGGCCTCTTCCGGACTATATTCCTTATGGATATAGCCAAGATAAGCCATTATTTCCACAAAATCACCCCCACTGGTACCAACTAAACTCATCAGATCAGGATCCGCAGGGAACGGCCCTTTCAAGGAAACATCACGGGCTGCATTGGCTAACCGTTCCAGCATATCCAGCCGAACCGCATTCTTGCCTACCACCCGATAGCCGGACACCTCATAAAAGGTGCGCGGAGCATTTTGGTCAATGGCAATGGTACATAACCCCGCCACAGGAACTTCCGGCAGGCAGTCCATATCATTGAACAAGGCCCATAGAAACAAGCGCAACTGAGCCGGAGCCGGTTTCAACAGACTTGGAATATAAAGGCTGGCTGAGCCAAGCCAGATACCGAGCTGTTTCAGCTGAAAGCGACCTTCACGCTCCACACCGCGAAAATCACGGGCGATCATACGTCGCGGAATAGTGCCGAGCTTTTCCAGCATCTGAAAGGCAATACCACGGGCCATGCCATCAATCAGGTCTTTACCTTCAGCATCCTTAGCACCATTAACGGCTTCCTGCAGAGCCATGAGGGGGGCCAGTATTTCCGCAACATGGCTGACCAGCCAACGGTCAACACGGGCCTGCACCTGTGCCAAAATATCGCCCTGTAAAACCGGGGTCGGGGTCACGATCGCCTTGGGGGCCAAAAGAATGTCGCCCTTCTCCACGCGGGCAATGGCAATACCACGCCAGTTAATAGTCGAGCGCGTCATGGGGTCGCCAAGGATCAGGCTCAACTCGCCGTCCTCCGCCTGCCCCAGCTCATCAGCCTTATTTTTGATTTCTTCCCCCAGAATTTTATCAGCGGCGGCGCGGAGTATCTTGCTGTCCTCACCAAATGCAGACGCATCTTCTTTAAACTGGAATCCCTCCAATGTACCGATAAAATGGCCTTCTACGTAAATGCTGCCATCTTCTTCAATATTTGCCATTAAACTTCCTTTTTGGCGTAATTCTCTCATTAAATGCGACATGCGCCGATCCACAAAGCGATGCGTCAGACGTTCATGTAACGCATCTGACAGGCGATCTTCAATATCTCTTGTCAATTCCTGCCAATATTTTGCATCGTCAAACCATAATGAACGATGCGAAATATAGGTCCATGTCCTGATATAAGCAATCCGCGCCGACAGGGTATCCACGTCCCCTTTAAGGTTATCCAGAGGGCTAATTTGCCCCTTGAGCCAGTCCGGATCAAGCACACCGCAATCCGCAGAAGTCTGCCGATAAATATGAGATAACAGCCGCATATGCTCCTCATCCGAGACCTTGCGAAAGTCGGGAATCTGACAGACCTCCCACAGGCTTTTCAGGGCCGCCGGACCACCCAAAAGTGGTCTGATTTCCGCATCATTTATCAGTTGACGCAGTGACGTCAAATCTATGTTCTCTAACGTCCGGCTCAGCCCTTTTTGCTCCGGCGCGGCATCAAGTGAGCGAATCAGTGCAGTCGGGTGACTATAATCCAGCGAACTATTGCGCCATTGCAAAACGGTGAGCGGGGCGAACTCATGATTTTCCACCGCATAGATCATCTCATCACTTAAGCCCGTTTGCATATCGGCTCCGTCCACGAGGCAACCGAAAGTGCCGTTATTCATATAGCGCCCTGCCCGTCCCGCGATCTGGGCAATCTCGGATGGGGTCAGGCTACGCATGCGCCGCCCGTCAAATTTCGCGGTTCCGGCAAAACAAACATGGTCGATATCCATATTAAGGCCCATGCCGATGGCATCGGTCGCCACCAGAAAATCCACATCGCCGTTCTGATAAAGCTCGACCTGCTTATTACGGGTGCGGGGGCTGAGAGCGCCCATAACCACCGCGACCCCACCCTTGGCACGGCGCAGCATCTCCGCATAGCCATAAACATTATGGGCCGAGAAAGTCACCAAGGCAGTACGTCGATGCAAACGGGCGAGCTTTTTCGGGTCTGTATAGATCAGTTCAGAAAAGCGCGGACGGGTGACAAATTCCACATCCGGCACAAAGCGGCGTATGAGCGGGGCGATATTTTCGGAACCGAGGAACATTGTCTCCTCCGTCCCCCTTGCGCGCATCAGGCGATCGGTAAAGACATGCCCCCGATCCATATCCGCCGCCAGCTGTATTTCATCGACCGCGAGAAAAGCCACAGTCTTTTCCACGGGCATGCTTTCCACCGTGCAGACCCACCAGCGCGGATTGCGGGGAATGATTTTCTCCTCCCCCGTAATCAGAGCAACGGTGTTCTTACCCGCCGGATTATGGGGCGAGGATACCACACGATCATATATCTCCCGCGCAAGCAAACGCAGTGGCAGGCCGATCATACCCGACGAATGGCCGAGCATACGTTCCA
>JAGLJX010000230.1 GCA_023142175.1 Emcibacter sp. | reverse complement strand
AGCTGGACAATATTGCTGGCGATCATTGCCTTTTCCTTCAGCCTGCTAGGTACTTTCATTGTGCGTTCCGGCATTATTACATCCGTTCATGCTTTTGCCACCGACCCGGAGAGGGGTATGTTTATCCTGCTGTTTCTGGCGCTGCTTATCGGCGGTAGTTTTCTGTTGTTTGCGCTCAGAGCGGACAAATTAAGGGCCGGCGGACTATTTGCCCCCGTCAGTCGGGAAAGTGGTCTGGTGATCAATAATCTGTTTCTGTCCGTGGCAGCGGCGGTGGTGCTTTATGGCACCCTGCATCCCCTGCTCAGTGATGCGCTGTTCGGGGTGAAATCATCTGTAGGCGCACCATTTTTTAATCTGGTGTTCGGCCTGCTCATGATTCCGCTGGTGTTGGTTATGGGTCTGGGCGTTCATCTGAAATGGAAGCGCGCCCCCCTGAAAGGCCTTGGCCGCAAACTAAAGGCGATCACCGCCCTGTCCCTGCTTGCAGGTCTGATGACACTTTATGTTACTTACGGCGGTGAAATCATGCCGGTGGTCTGGATGGGGGTCGGTGTCTGGCTACTATTGTCCATGTTTCAGGAACTGGGCAGCCGGATCAAGCTATTTCAGGTGCCGTTCAAAAACAGCATGAGCCGTCTTATGCGTCAACCGCGCTCAAGCTGGGGCATGAGCCTTGGTCATCTGGGCTTTGCCGTTGGCCTAATTGGAATTGTCGCCACCTCCTCATGGAATCTGGAACAACAGAAAGTGATGAATATCGGTGAGAGCATGACCATTGGCGATTACCAGCTCACTCTGGATGATGTGGTTGCGGTCGCGGGGCCAAATTACAGCGCAGTTCGCGGCATCGTCAGCGTTACCTCAACGGACGGCAACAGTTTTATAGCCCGGCCCGAAAGCCGCACCTATATCTCATCGCCCATGACCACAACCGAAGGCGCGGTTGAAACCACCATGTCCGGCGATCTGTTCATCGTCGTCGGTGATACGCAGACAAGTGGCCGCTGGGCAATGCGGGTTTATTACAAACCCATGCAGGTCTGGTTATGGATCGGGTCAACGATCATGGTATTAGGTGGTATTTTCTCCCTAAGTGACCGCAGATACCGCATCGGCAGCCCCCAAGGTAAGAAAAAAACTAGGAGTGTGGCCCATGCTGTTTAAGAGATTTCTACCGCTGTTTATCTTTGCCGGAATTTTCGTTGCCTTCGCGGTTGGCCTGACCCTGAACCCGCGGGAAATACCCTCGGCCCTGATCAACAAGGCCGCGCCGGAATTTTCCCTGCCCAGCCTCGAAGGAGACAGCATTGGTTTAAGCAGCGCAGACCTGCAAGACCCTGACCATATCATCGTTGTTAATTTCTTTGCCTCATGGTGTGGGCCGTGCCGCATAGAGCATCCCGCCCTTGAGGCTCTGGGACAGACTGACGGGGTAAAGCTATTTGGCATCGCCTATAAAGACCGACCCGCCCATAGCCTAAGCTTCCTGAAAAGTCTGGGGAATCCCTATGCTAAGATCGGCACCGACCTGAAGGGGCGCAATGCTATTGACTGGGGCGTTACCGGAACACCGGAAACCTTCATCCTTAAGGATGGCATCATCCGTTATCAGCATATCGGCCCGATTCATGCCGTACAGATGGATAAGATTCAGACCGTCATTAAGGAACTTCAGCAATGAGATTTCTGTTACTCCCGATTATTTATTTGGCCCTGAGCCTGAATGTTGCTGCCATTGGTGTAGATAAAAACCGACTGTCCGACCCGGCACAGGAATCCCGCGCCCAACAGATCATGAAGCAGTTGCGCTGTCTGGTCTGTCAGAATCAATCAATCGTGGAATCCGATGCGGGACTGGCCGTGGATCTGCGCGCCATCGTGCGCGAACAGATCAAGGCGGGGCAGACCGACAAACAGATCATCACCTTCATGACCAGCCGTTATGGTGACTGGGTGCTGCTGAAGCCGCCCTTCAAGGCGGCAACGGCGATCCTGTGGCTCGGTCCGTTGTTTTTGCTGCTGATCGGCGGCTTCTTTGTCTTTCGTTATGTGAGACAGAAACCATCCATTTCCACACCGGAGCCTTTAAGTCCCGATGAGGAAAAGCGTCTGAAACATATTTTAAGAGACAGCGAAAAATGACCATCTGGATATTGTTAACCGGCCTGTTCCTGCTAGCGCTTGCCATGATCCTTGTACCGCTATTTCGTTATAGGGGCGAGGATAGCCAACCGCAGAATAAGAATATCGCAGTTTATAAAGCACAGTTACAAGAGCTTGAGGCTGACCAGAGTAATGGTGTGTTAAGCGCGGCTGAAGCCGCTTCTGCCCGCCTTGAAATTGAACGGCGGCTGTTAAAAATTGCCGACAATAGTAACCGTAAGACAAAAGCCCAGAACAGCAAGACATCCTCATCCCTGATGGTTGGCGCAGCCGTGATAATACTTTTGCTCAGTGTGGGATTTTACCTAAAAATTGGTATGCCCGCCATGCCGGACTTTATCCTTAAAGATCAGGATCATTCCATTGCCAAACGCGCCGAAAAAATTGTCGGATCTCAGGATATGGTCCGGGAAGTGGCGGACATTAAGGCCCATCTCATTAGCAGCCCTGATGATATCAAAGCCATACGCGCTCTTGGCCAATATCAAAGCGAGCTTCGCAACAAAGCCGAAGCGGCGCAGGCTTATCAACGCTGGTATGAACTCGCACCGGATAATATCGATGCGGCAGTTGTTTACGCCGAAAGCCTGATTATGTTGAGCGAAGGCCGGGTGGGGCCGGCGGCGGTACTGGTGTTGAACCGCGCCCGCAGCATTCAGCCCCAGAACCCAGGGGCCCGCCATTATCTGGCACTGGCACAATATCAACAGGGGAATATCTCTCAGGCCTTGGCCAGCTGGAA
>JAGLJX010000023.1 GCA_023142175.1 Emcibacter sp. | reverse complement strand
AAAGGCCTTCATAAAAAAAGCTTTTGTGGCATCAATATCTATGGCTGGAAACTCAATATAATTTATTTTATGATGATTTGGCATGTGATGATGTCCTCTATTAGTTTATACTATTATAACATACCCAGAACAGCGGAAGCAAACCATAACTAATCACATATCTGGCTGATATTCCATACAGACATCGGCTCTGGCATAAGGGGTATCTTCTCTGGATTTTACATGCACAAAACCATATTTTGCATAAAGGGCAATGGCCGGTTTCAGGACAGCATTGGTTTCCAGATAGAGATTTTTTCCGCCCCTTGCATTAAAGCGTTCAATGATAATCTCTATGAGTTTTCCCCCGATTCCTAGTCCCTGAACTTTGGGCCGCACCCCCATTTTGGTCAGTTCATATTCTCCGTCACCTTGATGTTTTAAGCCGACAGCGCCCAGAACCTCGCCGTTAACCAACGCAAAATAAATCTCCCCGCCCTTATCAAGAATATATTTTTCCGGATTTTCAAGGGTTTTGCCATCCGCAGCTTCCATGGAAAAATATTTCTCCACCCATTCCTTATTTATATCATGCCAGTCTTTGCGGTATTTTACGTGGAAAGGTATGATTTTAACTTCTGGTCGCGGGCTTTTAGAATTGTAACTTTGATAGCGTTGATAGAAGTCCTGCGCCCGCAGGTTTTCCTCAAAGTCATTAAGACCCAGCAACAGATCATGATCTGATTCCTGCCGCAAATCGTAAACCACTTTATGGGCTATCTCCCACATGGGGAGAAGACGCTTGACCAGAGCTTTGCCCGTTGTGGTCAGATAAACAACACGGCTGCGGGCATCCTCACCCACCTTCATTTCCACAATATTTTTTTCCATAAGCTGTTTTACGGTCTGGGAAATTGCGGAATGGGTCAAAAGTGAAATCTTCTGAAGCTCGGCTATGGTAAGGCCTTTCAGGTTATGCAAAGCAAAGACAACGGGGAAATGACGCACCCTGAATTCCAGCCCCGCCTCCTGATATAGCTTCTCCATATCAACGCTTAGCATATCATAGACACGCCTTAGTCTGGTGCCGATACCAAGATTGCTAAATAATTCTTCACTCATGGTTATCTCCTATTTACATAAGGATTAATATAAATGTTAATACAAACTATACAAGAGCTATTAAAATAAATAATATTTGAGTGATAATACGTCATGGTTTATAGGGTAGAGACAACAGTGGAATGTCCTATGCACAATGCCAACCTCTATGCCCTCTTTCAGTCACGTTTTCCCAAAGACCTGACCAAATCTTTCCTGCAACAGGAAGACGGGGCGCATCTGACATATGCACAGATGGATCAGCTGTCGGCCAGAATGGTGACAGTTCTAAAAACTCATAAGATTGAAAAAGGCGACCGCATATTGGTGCAGGTGGAAAAATCCATGTCGGCGGTATGCCTGTATCTTGCCTGCCTTCGGGCCGGTGCAATTTACCTGCCGCTGAATACTGCCTATACCAAACATGAGGTAGATTATTTTATCAATGATGCCAGACCTGCTCTTTTGGTTGGTGATTTCACCTCTCACAACATCCCAAAACTTGCTTTGGAAACCCTGAGCCGAGATGCGGAAAATTGTGAGCCATACCATCCTATTGCAGAAATGGCACCGAATGATCTCGCGGCAATTCTTTATACCTCCGGCACGACCGGACGATCGAAAGGCGCTATGCTCAGCCATGATAATCTGGCCAGTAACGCCCTAACCCTTTATGAGATATGGCATTGGGAACAAGAGGATATTTTGCTTCATGCCCTGCCAATTTTTCATGTGCATGGGCTATTTGTTGCCCTTCATTGTGCTTTACTTGGCGGCTCTACAGTATGGTTTCTGCCGCGTCTCGATGTGGATGCGCTGATCCGCCTGATCCCAAAGTCCACCGTCCTGATGGGGGTTCCCACCTTTTACACCCGCCTGCTGGTTCACAAAAATTTCTCACACGAACTTTGTCAGAATATGCGGCTTTTCATATCCGGTTCGGCGCCATTATTAGAAGAAACCTTCCATGCCTTTGAGAGCATTACGGGTCAGCGTATACTGGAACGGTACGGCATGACAGAAGCCGGAATGATCACGTCCAATCCTTATACAGGAGAACGTATTGCCGGAACGGTTGGTTCTGCCCTGCCAAATGTGGCTGTTCGTATTTGCGATGAATCTGGAAAGCAACTTCCCCACGGCGAAATTGGCATATTGGAATATAAAGGCCCCAACCTGTTTCAGGGTTATTGGGAGATGCCGGAAAAAACCGCCGATGAAATGCGCCCTGACGGATTTTTTATCTCTGGTGACATGGCTGTATCTGACGAACAGGGACGAATGTCAATCGTGGGTCGATCCAAAGACCTTATTATTTCCGGCGGGTTCAATATCTACCCCAAGGAGGTTGAAAGCGTCATCGATCTTTTACCCGGTATTCTGGAAAGCGCCGTAATCGCCTGCCCTCATCCCGATATGGGTGAAGCTGTTGTCGCAGTGATTATCAGGGCGGAAAACATCACCCTATCAGAATCGGAAATTCAGGATCAGTTATCGGAACAACTGGCCCGCTTCAAACAACCGCGCAAGATAATTTTTCTAAAAGCCCTGCCCAGAAATACTATGGGCAAGGTTCAGAAAAATATCCTGCGTCAGAGCTATAACAGCCTGTTTACTTGTGACTAGGATTGACTTTTGACTTGCCCCGCTGATTCAGCAACCGCAATCGCAAAGCGTTCAGCTTGATAAAGCCTGCCGCATCACGTTGGTCATAAACCTCATCTTCTTCAAAAGTCACATGCTCCATGGAATAGAGGGATTCATCCGATTTCCGTCCTACCAGATGTACGCCTCCCTTATAGAGTTTCAAACGAACCGTACCGCTCACATGTTCCTGTGACTTGTCAATCAGGGCCTGTAGCATTTCCCGCTCTGGTGAGAACCAGAAGCCGTTATAAATCAGTTCGGCATACTTGGGCATCAGTTCATCTTTCAGATGCATAGCCCCACTGTCGAGCGTGGTGCTTTCAATACCCCGATGCGCGGTGAGCAGAACCGTTCCGCCGGGTGTTTCGTAAATACCCCGTGATTTCATGCCAACAAACCGGTTTTCCAACAGATCAAGACGACCAATACCATTGGCCCCGCCCAATTCGTTAAGCTTGGTCAGGATAGTTGCCGGAGACATTTTAATCCCGTCAATGGCAACCGCATCACCCTTTTCAAATTCAACTTCAATATAGGTGGGCTTATCCGGCGCATCTTCGGGCGATACCGTCCGGTTAAAGACATATTCCGGGCTTTCTTCCCACGGGTCTTCCAGCAGCTTGCCCTCACTTGAGGTATGCAGAAGATTGGCATCAACGGAGAAAGGTGCTTCGCCGCGTTTGTCTTTGGCTACGGGAATTTGATTTTTTTCCGCATAGTCGATCAATTTTGTCCGACTGTTCAGATCCCATTCCCGCCACGGGGCGATGACCTTGATATCCGGATCAAGGGCGTAATAACCAAGTTCAAACCGAACCTGATCATTGCCTTTGCCGGTTGCACCGTGACAGACCGCATCGGCACCAACCGCATGGGCAATTTCGATCTGTCGCTTGGCGATCAGGGGCCGTGCGATGGACGTACCGAGCAGGTAAACGCCCTCGTAAAGCGCATTGGCCCGAAACATGGGGAATACATAGTCGCGGACAAATTCTTCACGCAGGTCTTCGATGTAGATTTCTTTAACACCAAACATTTCCGCTTTTTTGCGGGCGGGCTCCAGTTCCTCGCCCTGCCCCAGGTCAGCGGTAAAGGTCACGACTTCACAGTCGTAAGTATCCTTCAGCCATTTCAGGATGATGGAGGTATCCAGCCCACCGGAATAGGCCAGAACAACTTTCTTGATTTCTTTAGACATTGGTATTTCCTGCTATAGCGAATGATAAATCCGCATCATCAAATTTCACGCGCAGTATAGGCAAAAGAACGCACTACGCAACCTTTTCTCAAGCCCAAACTATAAGAAAATTCGTATTATGATGCCGATACAGAATAATGTTTAATTAAATTTGGAAAAAACAGAATTAACGTGCTCTGTTAGACATAAAAAAGACGGCAATAACAGCCGCCCTTCTTAAACCATATAGTATGCGAATCTACCGCCCATTGACCAGATCATGATAATCTTTCATCAATGCCTTACAGACATCGCCCACCTCGAAATTATAAGGGCCAATTTCACGAAGCGGTGTTACCTCTGCGGCAGTTCCGGTCAGGAAAGCCTGCTCAAAATCAGCCATTTCTTCTGGCATAATCGCCCGCTCTACAACTTCAATACCACGTTTTTTGGCAAGGTCTATTACAGTTCGGCGGGTAATGCCATCAAGGAAGCAATCCGGTGTAGGCGTATGCAGGACACCGTCTTTCAGGAAAAAGATATTGGCGCCGGTAGCTTCGGCGACCTGCCCCCGATAATCCAGCATCAACGCATCATCATAACCATTTTCCATAGAAGCATCTTTGCACAGTGAGGCAATCATATAAAGCCCTGCGGCCTTGGCATGAACCGGTTCTGTTTCCGGTGATGGCCGTTTCCATTTAGCGATTTCCAGACGAAGCCCTTTATGAAGAGCCTCCTCGCCGAAATAGGGCGGCCATTCCCATGCGGCGACCGCAAAATGAATTTTGGAGCCCTTGGTGGCAACGCCCATCATTTCCGAGCCACGCCATGCAACGGGCCGCACGTAAGCATGGACAAGGCCATTTGCCTTAACCACATCATTTGCGGCCTGATCAATTTCTTCCACCGTATAAGGAATTTCGAAACCCAGCATACGACCGGATTCTATCAGACGCTGTGAATGTTCCCGCAGTTTAAAAATCACGCCACCGTATGCTTTCTGACCTTCAAATACACTGCTGGCATAATGGAGTGCATGGGTTAACACATGAAATTTAGCATCCCGCCAATTTACCATCTTCCCATTATACCAAATAACACCATCACGGTCGTCGTATGTAGCGGCTGACATTTTTTAACCTCGTTTATAATAATATTTCACTTAAGACTTGATATGGGTAACATTATAATTTAAATATGTCAACATGGCTGACATATTTTTTGACGTAAAAAAACACTCTGACCACCAGAAATTCCTTAAGGGTATGGAGCTGCTGTATTTTGCTTATCGTGATTTTATCAGCTGGCCTGATGATGTGTTGCAAACCCTAGGGTTTGGTCGCGCCCATCACAGGGTTCTGCATTTTGTTGGCCGCAATCCGGGGTTGAAGGTAGCCGAGCTTCTGAAGCTACTCAACATCACCAAGCAAAGCCTGTCCCGTGTACTGAGTACCTTGGTTGAAAAGGGTCATATCCGGCAGGACATCGGCGATCAGGACCGCAGACAACGCCTGCTCTTTCTGACCGAACAGGGCCAATTGTTGTTAAATAAGGTGGCCGAGCATCAAAAAGACCATATGTTAAAGGCCTTTGAAAATGCGGGCGATCAATCGGTAGAAGGCTTCTGGAAAGTCCTTTCCGCCCTGATAGCCGAAGAAAACCGCGAAGAAGCATTGGCACAGGTCAATAAAGATATGAGCGAATAATCCGCAATATTTATTCATCTTCCAGCATTAATATATCACCCGGTTCACATTCCAGCGCATCACAAAGAGCCACTAATGTGGAAAAGCGGATCGCCCGCGCTTTGCCCTTCTTGAGAATGGATAGATTAGCCATCGTTATACCAACTTTCTGCGACAACTCGGTCAAGGTCATCTTTCGTTGAACAAGCAGAATATCCAGATTTATTTTGATTATGCTGCTCATCATATTGTCCGTAATTGCTCTTCGTAGATATTTGCGGCTTCGCGCGCAACACCCGCCAGAATAAGGATCAATATGCCAAGAAATAGCCCATCACTCACATCCTGAAATGCTGGATATATCTCGAAGCCCGGAATATTAAACTGAATATCGTCAAGCATCGCCCGCCCACCAAAATATTGCATTATGGGAACAATAATATTTCCTAAAATCACGGCAATGCCAACTTTCTTAATGCGAATAGAATTTTCCACTGTGAAATACACACCCTTCACAAGCGAGGTAAATAACCCACGCATCTGATATAGGCTATAAAGCACAATCAAGAGCATTACTTCATTTATCGCGATAAACAGATACCATGCAACGACGCTTATAGTTTCTATATTCATCATGGCCTTTCCGCTGATGACACCATCTCTTAGACCCTGAACATTTACAGACATATCGGTTAATTGCTCAAGATTGATCGCAAAACCCCAAAACACGCTTAGGTCTACACCCCATATGCCGGTCTGGCCTGCAAAATAATCTATGCTTATTACCGCGGCAAAGAAGGGCAATAAAACTGCAATCCCCAAAAATAAAAACCAAATGGCATCAAGATATAATTTTACCAGTCTGGTTAATCTGTTCGCTTTCTGCGTTGACGGGACATCAATGTCTTCACCAGAGTTATCCATAATATCAACAGGCTTTTGTCGAATATCCCTGACAAGAAAAAACACAAGGGTAATTATCACACAGATCAAAAACACACCCGCTATGGTTGGTTCTATGGATATTAAAAATTGTGATATTTGAGATAAAAATCCGGTTGCGATAATTATTGCGCTTAACATCACGATCGCACGTGGTGAGCTAATGATTTTTTTACCTATGGCAATAAGTCTAGTGCGAAATTCAATGAACATTGCGGATCTCCAATATCTAATATGTGGTTCCATCACTTGATAGACCAATATATATTGAATAGCAATAGTTATTTATTGATAAACGATAAAAAAATATCGAATTGCGATGACACCCCTCTAATCCGCAAGTTCTTTTGACCTTTGATGTGCGGCGCGGACTGTTTTCGTCATAAGCTTACTAAGGCCATCCTCGCCCATAAGGACATTAAGCGCTGCCTCTGTTGTGCCATTTGGACTTGTGACATTTATCCTAAGCTCGGTCGCATCCTGATCCGATTGTTCCAGCAAAGCCCCGGCCCCGCATACGGTATGCATCGCCAGTTTCTTCGCCAGTTCAGGGCCTAACCCTACGGCTTCGCCAGCCCCCGCAAGGGTTTCCACCAGATTAAAGACATAGGCCGGGCCGCTGCCCGATACCGCCGTGACCGCATCAATCAGTTTTTCCTCGGAAACCCATTCTACAGCCCCCGCAGCCGTCAGCAAATCATGGCAGACCGCCTTTTGCGCCTCGCTGACATTATTGTTGGGACAGGCAACCGTGATACCCC
Organism: Emcibacter sp.; assembly: GCA_023142175.1. Next base: position 13,618 of record JAGLJX010000023.1, on the reverse strand, counting down.
GCCCGATGGCCGCAGGTGTATTGGGCATGGCGCGAATGATCGCTGCATTCTTCCCCATTTGGCCCATATGGCGTTCAAAATATCCGATGGTCTTTCCGGCCGCTATGGACAGAAAAACCGCTTTGTCACAATCAAGGGATTTCAAATCCGCCATCGTCTGATCCATCATCTGTGGCTTGACCGCCAGAACGACAAAACCGGGGCTTAATCCCTCCGGCAGATCAGATATGCTTTTATATAAGCCGCCTTCCTTGATTTCCTCAAGGTAAGGGTCAACAACCGTCACCGCATCACTAGACAGGCCAGCCTTAAGCCAACCTTGCAGTAAAGCACCGCCCATCTTGCCACAGCCCATGAGCAGCAGCGGGTTTTCAGAGGTAATTTGTGAGAGTTTCGACATATTGTGCCTCCCTATGCTTCGCCGACGGTATCCAGCATAGCAGACTTTATTGCGTCTTCCGGACTTTTTCCCGCCCATAGTACAAATTGAAACACCGGATAATATTTATTGCTTTCCGCAAGGATTGCATCAGTGGTTTTTTCACAGGTCGCCGCCGTAAGGTCGTGATCAGCACCAAGCATACTGCTATGGCGGAACATTAGAGTATTATCATCCGTCCAGATGGCAAAATGCCCGATGGCAAGCTGTTCATTAACCAGATTTATGGTTTCCAGCATTTTTGCTTTTTTATTGTTAGGGACACGCATATCCAGCATTGCCGCCGCCTGAAGCAGGTTATCCTCAGCCGCCCAGAAATACCGGATATGGAAATCACACCAAGCACCGCTCACCGCCACGATAATTTCATCTTCAGATGACCGCTCGTAAGGCCATTCATTCTGACCCGCTATCATTTCCAGAATATCAAGCGGATTAGCCATAAAGTCATCACACCCGTCTAAATTTGCTGTTGTCATTTTTTGCTGCTTTTTGTTTTTTTGGCCTTCAGGGTATTCTCTAAGTCCACTATTTTCTTTGCCAACACTTCGTTTTCAACCCGCGCGACCTTGACCATATCGCTAACCACGTCAAATTCTTCACGGCTTACCATGTCCATATCCCTCAGGATATTTTCCAGACGCGCGCGAATCATGCCCTCTATTTCGCCCTTGACCCCATGCAGGGTTCCGGCGGCGCTCTGCCCTAGTTTTGCCAGATCATCGAAAAATTTATTATCCGTCTGCACGTCTTCACCTTTACCGTAAAAATTGTAATATGACCAAACTCACAATGAAAGCCAAGCGGATTTGGGTTTCATGATACTTGACTTGGATGAAAAGGCCTGCATGATGGCCCTTAAACAATTGTAAACCTGCGATAACTGGCGATAACCATATGTTAGAATTTTTATTATCATCAACCCTTACTTTCCCCAATATCTCGCCTGATCTGATCAGTTTTGGCCCCTTTACGATTCGCTGGTATTCTCTGGCCTATCTTGCAGGTTGGGGCTTTGCATGGTTTTACATGTTGCAACTTATCAAGAAAAAAGGCGCGCCCTGCACACCGGTTCAGGTAGGCGACTTCGCTTTCTGGGCTATGATGGGGGTAATTTTTGGCGGGCGTCTGGGTTACGTGCTGTTTTATAACTTCAGCTATTATTTGAGCCATCCGGGCGATATTCTCGCCCTGTGGGATGGGGGTATGTCATTTCACGGCGGATTTATCGGTGTCGCTCTGGCCACATTATTCTTCTGTAAGAAACGAAAAATTCCGTTTTTCCGCTTCACTGACCTGCTGTCCTGCATTACCCCCTTTGCCCTGTTCCTCGGACGATTGGCGAATTTCATCAATGGCGAGCTATTTGGTCGTCCAACGGATGCCGCTGTTGGTATGGTATTCCCCCGCGGCGGCCCACTGCCCCGACATCCGAGTCAGCTTTATGAAGCCGCCCTCGAAGGTTTAGCTCTGTTCTTCCTATTGTGGTTCCTGTTCCATTATACTAATTCTCGTAAAAAGCCCGGCGTATTGACAGGCGTTTTTCTCATTGGCTATGCAGGGGCGCGAACTTTTGTCGAACAGTTCCGCGAGCCGGATAATCATATTGGTTTTCTCTATGGCACCGGCTTTCTCACCATGGGGCAATTGCTGTCAATTCCCATGGTTCTGGTCGGGCTTTACCTCATATTCCGCAAAGTTAACAAAGCCATATGAACGCGCTTAACACATATCTGGTCAAGCTGATCAAGGCTCAGGGACCGATTACGGTCGCCAGCTTTATGGCAGAGGCTCTGGGCAATGCCAAACACGGCTATTACATGAAAAAAGACCCGTTCGGCAAGCAAGGCGATTTCACCACCGCACCGGAGGTCAGCCAAATGTTTGGCGAGATGGTCGGCCTGTGGCATGGGGTAAACTGGCTGAATATGGGCAGCCCTGCCAAAATCCACCTCATAGAGGTTGGCCCCGGACGCGGAACCCTGATGCAGGATACGCTCAGGGCCATGAAAGTTATCCCCGGGTTGCTGAATGCCATAGAGCTGCATCTGGTTGAGATGTCTCCGGCCCTGCGGGACATACAGGCAGACAAGCTCAAAGCCTATAAAACACCCACTTGGCACAATCGGGTCGGCGATGTGCTGAAACTGGCTAAGGGGGAACCGATACTACTCATTGCCAATGAGTTTTTTGATGCCCTGCCCGTACATCAATATCAAAAGACGGAAACGGGATGGCATGAAAGATTGATCTGCCTTGATAGCCAAGACAAGCTAACGCTTCAACTTGCCCCCGTACCATCCCCGGAACAGATTATCCCCGCCGCACTTCACCGGGCTGATGCGGGTAGCATTGCAGAGGTAAATACTGTTGGGGAAAATATACTGGCTGAAATTGCCGAGCATATACAGCAATATTGCGGAGCGGCCCTGATCATCGATTATGGTCATGATGTCCACGGCACTGGTGACACTCTCCAAGCCGTTAAAAATCATAAATATATGGATATTCTGTGTGATCCGGGTGATATTGACCTTACGACCCATGTGAATTTCCAGAAGTTGAAAGAAATAGCAATTGATTGTGAAACCCATATATACGGCCCTTCTGGTCAGGGCAAATTCCTGAAATCATTAGGCATTGAAGCCCGTTCACAGGTACTTCTTGCCAACGCCTCTGACCAACAGAAAAAAGACATTCTATCAGCCCTCCACAGGTTAACCGATGATAGTGAGATGGGGACGTTGTTTAAAGTCATGGCTGTCACCGACAGGGAGCTTACCGGTGTTATCGGATTTGAGGAATGATACGTAATCCTCTTTTGCAACATTCAAATATCCGGCACGGGTTTTTCACCCGAAAAGGCGGCTGTTCTTCCGGTATATATACCTCTTTAAATTGCGGGCCGGGATCAGATGATAATCCAGAAAATGTAAAAAAGAATCGTCATACTATTCTTGCGGAACTGGGTTCTCAAGGTGCAACCCTTTGCGGGCTACATCAGATTCACAGCAATATTGTTCATTATATGGACACGCCGTGGGTTGATGAGCTGCCCAAGGGCGATGCTGTGGTCACAAGGCAAAAAAATATTGCCCTTGGCATCCTGACAGCAGACTGCGCGCCCGTCCTGTTTGCGGACCCTGAAAATGGGGTGATCGGCGCGGCCCATGCAGGATGGAAAGGAGCGCTCACAGGTATTCTGGAAAATACCATCCAGATCATGTGTCAGAAAGGCGCCAAAATTCCCAACATTATTGCAACCATTGGCCCCTGCATTGCTCAGAAAAACTATGAAGTCGGCCCAGAATTTCTGGAAAAATTCTCTGAACATCAGCATTTCTTCATAAAAAGCACTAAAAAAAACCATTACCTATTTGATTTAAAAGGGTTCGTTACATATAGGCTAGAAGAGTCGGGGTTGGATAAAATCACCGCCCTGCCCCAAGATACCTATAGCGACGAAGATATTCTTTTCAGCTACCGCAGGGCTACTCACCAAGGGGAAAAAGACTATGGCCGACAAATTTCTACCATCATGATTGTTTAAGTCGCTTTTTATTTTTTTTCCCGCTATATATTCTAGTCTAGATTCGATGTTCTAAGCTAAGAGGAAATAGCACCATGAAACTTCTGTCCGGCAACAGTAATCTCCCCCTATCAGAAGCAATTGCGAGCTGCCTTGATATGGAATTAACCAAAGCAGACGTCAAACGATTTTTAGATGAAGAAGTATGGGTAGAAATACAGGAAAACGTCCGCGGTGAGGACGTTTTTGTGATTCAGCCTACTTCTTACCCGGCAAATGACAATATCATGGAGCTTCTGGTCAGCATTGATGCCCTACGCCGTGCCAGTGCCAAACGGATTACAGCCGTAATCCCTTATTTCGGCTATGCCCGGCAAGACCGCAAGCCCGGCCCCCGGACGCCAATTTCAGCAAAACTTATGGCTAACCTGATTACCACAGCAGGCGCAGACCGTGTCCTGACCATGGACCTTCATGCGGGACAAATTCAGGGGTTTTTCGACATCCCCACCGATAACCTGTTCGCCTCCCCGGTTCTGGTTCGCGACATCAAAGAAAACCTCATGACCAATGGCAAAAAGATCATGGTGGTATCGCCGGACGTTGGCGGTGTGGTTCGCGCCCGCGCCCATGCGAAACGTCTGGATAATGCACCACTGGGCATCATTGATAAACGCCGCGAAAAAGCGGGTGTATCAGAGGTTATGAATATCATTGGGGATGTGGATGGCTATCATTGCATATTGGTGGATGACATAGTTGATTCTGCCGGAACGCTTTGTAATGCCGCCACGGCCCTGAAAGCCAGTGGCGCAACGGGTGTGAGCGCCTATGTGGCTCACGGTGTTTTCTCCGGCCCCGCAGTTGAACGGATTGCAGCATCTGATCTGGAATCTGTTGTTACAACCGATAGCATCCGCGCCACTGAAGCCGTTGCAAACTGCGCTAAAATACGTCAGGTCAGCATCGCACCCCTATTTGCCGAGGCCATCCGGCGGATCAATACGGCAGAGAGTGTTTCTGTCCTGTTTGATTAGGCTATAAAATATATAAATAATCATTGAGTTTTCAGCCGTTTCACGTTAAAAGCTGCGAACTATGAGGTCTGTGCTCTACTTAAGTGTGCAGGCCTTTGATAATTGGCACCCCTGGAGGCCAATATCTATATTATCAATTAGGAGAATTAAAATGGCAAATCCAGTTATGAAAGCTGAATTGCGCGAAAAAGCGGGTAAGGGGTCCTCTCGTGCGTTACGTAGAGAAGACAAAATACCGGCTGTTATTTACGGCGACAAAAAAGACCCCGTCTTGGTTACCCTTACCAGAGTTGCTCTGGTTAAGGAATTGAACAAGGGCGGATTCATGAACACTTCCTACGAAATACAGGTCGGCAAGGACAAGGAAAAAGTACTTCCCCGCGATGTGCAGTTCCACCCTGTGTCTGACTGGCCGCTTCATGTTGACTTCCTGCGTCTTGCCAAAGGTGCAAGTCTGAATGTCATGATCCCCATGCACTTCATCGGTGATGAAGTATCTCCGGGCATAAAGTCCGGCGGCATTCTTTCTGTTGTCCGTCATGAAGTTGAGCTTAAGTGTCCAGCAGATGCTATCCCCGAATTCATCGAGATTGACATTTCCGAGCTAGACATGAATGATAGTATTCATATTAGTTCAGTGACATTGCCTAAAGGTGTAACACCGGTCATTGATGACCGTGACTTCACCATTGCCATCATCACAGCACCTAGCGGACTGAAAAGCTCTGACGAAGACGAAGCTGAAGAAGTTGAAGGTGAAGAAGGCGCAGAAGAAACCACAGAAGAAGGTAGCGAAGAATAATCTTCAACCTTTAAGGATTAGCCATGTTGTTATTTGTCGGACTGGGGAACCCCGGAAGGGAATACAACAACAATCGGCATAATATTGGATTTATGGCGGTGGACGAGATTGTTCGCCGCCATAATTTTAGCTCTCCCAAAACCCGCTTTCAGGGATTAACCTGTGAAGGACGTTTGGGCTCTGAAAAAATTCTGATCCTGAAACCTCAAACCTATATGAACCTTTCAGGGCAATCGGTGGGGGAAGCCGCCCGATTTTATAAAATCCCACCAGAAGATATAGTGGTTTTCCATGACGAACTAGATATCCCAGCCACCAAAATCAAATTCAAGACCGGTGGCGGTAATGCAGGGCATAATGGTCTGCGCAGTATTGACCAGCATATAGGAAAGAATTATCACCGCATCCGCATGGGCATTGGTCATCCGGGCGACAAAGACAGGGTACATGGTCATGTGCTTGGTGATTTTGCAAAAGCAGATCAAAAATGGCTTGAACAGCTGCTTGAGGCGGTGGCGATTGCAGCTCCCGCACTCACGGACAGGTCAGGTGAAACTGCGGGTGCTAAATTTTTAAACGAAGTCGGTTTGCAACTCAAACCAAACAACAAATAACGGATAAATATTATGGGTTTTAAATGTGGTATTGTCGGCTTGCCTAATGTGGGCAAATCAACACTTTTTAACGCGCTGACCAACACGGCAGCAGCAGCGGCAGCCAATTACCCCTTTTGCACCATTGAGCCAAATGTGGGACAGGTTCCTGTGCCGGACACGCGCCTGCTTAAACTGGCCGAAATTGCTGGTTCAAAAGAAATCATCCCGACCCAGCTTTCCTTCGTGGATATTGCGGGACTTGTACGCGGCGCGTCACAGGGCGAAGGACTGGGGAATCAGTTTCTGGCCAATATTCGCGAAGTGGACGCCATCATCCATGTGTTGCGATGTTTCGAAGATGACGACATCACCCATGTGGAGGGCGTCATAGACCCCATCGCCGATGCGGAAACCGTCGAGACTGAATTGATGCTTGCGGATATTGACAGCTTAAACAAACGCAAAACAGGGTTGGAAAGACGTATTCGGGGCCAAGACAAAGAAGCCAAAGAGATCATGGCGATGGTAGAGCGTATGTTAGAGGTTCTGGAAGAAGGCGTCCCTGCCCGCACCATAAAAGCCGCCGATGAGGAAGAACAGAAACTCATCAATGAATTGCAGCTCCTGACCTCTAAGCCAGTGCTATATGTGTGTAACGTCAGCGAAGATGACGCCGCAGAAGGCAATGACAAAAGCCGCAGGGTTGATGACAAGGCCGCGTCCGAAAATGCCGTATCTGTTAATATATCGGCCGCACTGGAAGCGGAAATCGCCCAACTGGATGATGAAGAAGAACAGAAGGCATTTCTGGAAGACTTAGGATTAGGGGAAACAGGTCTGGGCCGGGTAATCCGCGCGGGGTATGATCTGTTGCATCTGATCACCTATTTCACCGTAGGGCCGAAAGAGGCCCGCGCATGGACAGTGGAACAGGAAACTATGGCACCGCAAGCTGCCGGCGTCATCCATACTGACTTTGAAAAAGGCTTCATTCGATCTGAGACTATCGCTTATGATGATTATATCGAACATAAGGGTGAAAATGGCGCAAAAGAGGCCGGAAAGATGCGGCTGGAAGGCAAGGAATATATTGTCGCAGACGGCGATGTGCTACATTTCCGTTTTGCGAATTAATTTAAAAAAAAGGTTGGGATTTCATGATAACATTTGAACATTTCGAAATTGGCGCGACAGATAGCTTTGGGGATTATCTGATCACCGAAGAAGAAATCATTGAATTCGCCACCAAATATGACCCCCAGCCATTTCATACTGATCCAGAGCTTGCTAATAAATCCTTTCATGGTCAATTGATCGCGAGCGGTTGGATGACGTGCTCTGTCATGATGCGTATACTATGTGACAATCTTCTGACAGATAGCAGTAGCATCGGCTCTCCCGGCGTTGAAAAATTACGCTGGATAAGGCCGGTTTATGTGAATGACCGCCTGTCAGTAGCCGTAACCGCCCTTGATGTAAGGCTATCCAAAAGCAAGCCCGGCGTCGGTATTGTCAATTACAAGGTTGATGTATTTAACCAAAAAGATGAACTTGTGATGACATTGACATCGACAGGAATGTTCCTGACCCTTGAGGCCGTTAAAGCCGCCCAACTCTGAACCCCAAAGGGAAACGAACAGCTTTCGTCTTTTCTTTCTCACCCCAGACAGCGGAGAGTTCCGGCTGTATTATCTTCAGGGGATCATGTCCTCTGGCCTGCCTGTAGCGTACCACCGATGACCATGTGGCCAAATACCCCAGAAGATCATCCAACGTCCATAATGCCTCCATACTGTAGGCGGGCATGACTATCTCATCAAAGGGAAAATCTATGGTCCGGTATTCGTCCCGGACAAGCTGTCTTTCAGGCGGCCAGTATTCACCAATAATATCTTCGTTGAACTTCTGAAGGATTGGGTCAATATTTTCGTCAATTTTCAGCAAATTATAGGTCCAGGCAGCAATAATTCCGTTCGGTTTCAGAACCCGCTTAGCTTCCTTAAAAAAGGCATCACCGGCGAACCAATGCAGGGCTTGGGCAACGGTGACCAAATCAACGCTGGAGGCCTTTATCCCCGATTGTTCTGCTGTTGCCACGCGATAAGACACATTTTCCGGCCCTACTGCATTGACTATCTGTTTTTCACTGCCATCCGTTGCCACGATACGATCAAAATAATTAGATAAACCCCGCGCCGCCTGTCCTGTTCCCGTGGCACAGTCCCAGACCATAGCGTGATCCGCGCATATATCCGATAAATGCGCATATAGTTCCGGTGGATACAGGGGCCTGAACTTGCTATAGCCCACGGATTGTTTTGAAAAATGGTCTTTAAATTCTGGCATAATATCTTTCTATAAAAAAAGGGCCACCCTTAGGCAGCCCTTTAAATAATTCTAGATTAAGATCAAATCTTTAAACAAGATCATCGCCTTTTTTAATATTTTTCCATACGCTCTTATTCACGAAATAAAGCATGAAGGTTAACAGGGACATGAAAAGAATAACTTTCAGACCCATCTTCTTGCGTTCTTCCATTTTTGGCTCAGCAGCCCAATATAAGAAAGTGGCGACATCCTGTGCCATCTGTTCTGTAGTCGCTTCTGTACCATCAGCATATTCCACAGCCTCATCATACAGAGGGGCTGCCATGGCAATCTGATTACCGGTGAATGCTTCGTTGAAATACATACCTTCAGCCAGTTCCACACCATGAGGGGCTTCCTCATGATATGTAGTCAGAATACCTACGATGTAATCTTCACCATAGAGACTGTTCCACGGTGTGAACATGGACAGATGCTCCCGTGCTTTACCGAGCAGAGAGAAGTCAGGCGGCAAAGCACCATTATTGGAATCGCGGGCTTCTTCCTCGGAGGAGAAAGGTGCCGGGAAATAATCCTGAGGCAAACCTTTACGATATTTTTCTTCGCCTTCATCGTCTTCACCATTAGCAAATTCATAAGTTGCGGCAAAGGCTTTCACCTCATCAGCGGAATAACCAAGGGCAACCAATTCACGAAACGCCACCATATCAAGGGAATGACAGCCGGAACATACTTCCGTATAGACCTGAAGCCCCCGTTGCAATGCTCCCTTGTCAAATTTCCCAAACGGACCAGCATGAGGCCATTCATTTTTTTTGAGCGCATAAGCACTGTCACCGGAGGCATTGGCAAAAGAAATTCCGCCAAAGGCGATAATAACCATCAGGCTAATATTTTTAATCATTTTCAACATATCCTTAGCCCTCCTTCCGTGCATCAAGTACCGACTGAGCAATACTTGTCGGCACTGGTTTGGTTGTTTCTCTACGGCTTACCCATGGGACAATAAGGAAGAAGTAAGCGAAGTATAACGCTGTACCGATACGACCAAGGGTCAAGGCATCAATGCCACCCGCCATATCAATCATAATCTCGTCCGGCAGTTTTGTTCCCAGATAACCAAGATAGATCGTGTTTGCCAGAAATAACCAGAAGAAGAAGGCTGTTGTCGGGCGGAATTTTGCCGATCTAATCTTTGATCCGTCCAACCAAGGCAGAACGAAGAAAATCAGGATTGAGGCAAACATAGCAATCACACCAAGTAGCTTGTCCGGTACGGCCTTCAGAATTGTATAGAAGGGTAGATAATACCATTCCGGCACAATATGAGACGGTGTTACCATTGGGTTCGCCTCGATATAGTTATCGGGATGACCCATGATATTCGGCAGATAGAAAATAAAGACCGCAAATATCAGGATGAAAAAGGACAATCCAAAGGCATCCTTGGCCGTATAATACGGATGGAACGGGATTTTATCGCCCGGTCCCTTAGCATCAATACCCAGCGGATTATTAGATCCCGGAAGATGCAAGGCCCAAATATGAAGGATAACAACACCAACAATCACAAACGGCAGCAGATAATGCAGGCTGAAAAAGCGTTGCAGCGTTGGGTTATCAACAGAGAAACCACCCCATAACAGATGCAGGATACTCTCGCCCATACCGTCATAGAAGTCAAAGGCCCCAAATAGGTTGGTAATAACCGTCGCACCCCAGAAGCTCATCTGTCCCCAAGGAAGCACATAGCCCATAAAGCCAGTTGCCATCATCAGCAGATAGATAACCAGACCTAAGAACCACAACACTTCACGTGGTGATTTGTAAGACCCGAAATACATGCCCCGAAGGATGTGGATATAAACAACCACAAAGAACATGGACGCGCCGTTGGCATGGGTATAACGCAATAGCCAGCCATAGTTCACATCACGCATGATATGTTCAACAGCACGGAAAGCCATGTCTGTATGAGGCGTGTAATGCATTACCAGAATGATGCCGGTAAGAATTTGCACCACCAGCATGAAACCCGCGAGCGAGCCAAAATTCCACCAATAGTTCAGATTACGTGGCGCATTATAACCTGCACCAAGTGTTCCATGAATAAGTCCCAGAATCGGCAGGCGATCCTCGAACCATTTTACAGCCTTATTTTGAGGCTCGTAATTAGATGATCCCATTTTATCCTCCCTAACCGATCTTAACGGTGGTGTCGTTCAAAAACGCATATTTCGGCACATCAAGATTGCGAGGTGCCGGACCCTTGCGAATACGACCGGAAATATCATAATGCGATCCATGACAGGGACAGAACCAGCCATTAAAGTCACCGCGTTGATCCAGAGGCACACAGCCAAGGTGCGTACATACCCCAACCATAATCAACCATTCAGGACGTTCAGCACGAAGCTCATCATCCTGCGGGTCTTTCAGGTCAGACGTATTATCGGCAACAGCAGTTGCGATTTCGTCAGCCGTTCTGTGGCGGATGAAAACAGGCTTACCGCGCCAAAGAATTTTTACGGTCTGTCCTTCAGGGATTGAAGACAAATCCACTTCCACGGAGGCAAGCGCCAGAACGTCTGCGGATGGGTTCATTTGGTCGACAAGTGGCCAGGCAGCAGATGCAACACCAACTGCGCCAACTACACCCGATGCAACATAAAGGAAATTACGGCGTGTAACTTCTTCCTCATGTTCAACTTGGTCATTGGTGGTCATTAAAAAACCTCATAAATACTTATATAGATGACTTAAATAATTCTGTAAGGAGGATAGATTGCACCACGTTCTCCCTTAAAAAAGCAAAAACGCGAATAAAGATACCCCACCCTTCCATATACACCGTTCTGATTTACTCAGTTTAAGGGCAAGATGCAATCAAATATTGTCCATTTTAGCAGAAGATTTAAACTTGAACGGTTTTCCAATGTATATTGGCCGTCGACACCCACACAATTGAAGGGCTATAAAAATAAATTTCCTATGCAACGGCGAACCCTCTTAATCTGACTAATAATGAAGCAAGCCCCTGTCAGATAGTTCTAAAAATAGGAAAATATTTATCCCTGACCCCTCATAATTTTCTTTATACGGTCTTTTATGCCCCAATTATCTAAGACATCCCTGATACCATCCGATAATTTACTTATCATGATGTGCGGGTAAACAATGGAGGCAGCTTTGAAAGTTCTCGGAAATACATTAAAATCCTGCTCCAACGTGGTAAAATTGCTGACACGCCGCTTGAATAAGTTTTCACCTGTCAACAGATCAGATGCCTTAATACCCGTGCTGTTCTCACACAAGTCCCTGATATAAAGAATATGAATTAATATGCCCACATTTTGCTTACCATAGTCAGGGTCATAACCAATACTGTCAAATACATAGAAACCATTCAGTATATATCCTAAAACAAATGAAACCGGCTCACCTTTTATATAAAGGATATATGACCTAAAATTCCCCAAAGATTCCGCCAATTCAAGTTTCTTTCGGATGGCATCTTCATATTTCAAACCAGCATCAAGTATACGCCACTGATAGGTCTTTTCGGAGATGATCCTACCGTCCTTCAGAAAATCATCTATATCTGATCTTGTCGTAAAACATCGTAAGTATAGCTCGCCTTCCGGTTGAGAGTCCATATATTTAATTCTATTCTTGAACTCGTTACGCACTTTTCCTTTCAACGACTTCATATATAAATCAAAATCGCCTTCAAGCTGTACCAGGCATCTTTTTCCTTCACTACCATAACTAGTAACCGTGAAATTCCCTTTCAGGGACATGGGGCCGTCATCCTTCAGAATATTAAACAGGCCGGAATCCGTTGGGACTGAATTCAAAAATATAACATCGACCCGTTCTTTAATATTTTGAAATAACACAAGGGTCGCCAGTTTGATGAACTCTTCGGTGCCTTTAATGATCGGAGCACCCATGCTATTTGCCCGCGTTACTTTGCGGCTGAGAACCCGGAATTCACCAAAGCGTGTATCAAAAGTAGATTTGAAATAATCAAAAACGGCTATGCCCTTAATCTCGGACCCATCTGAACTATATAGAAGGAATATAAGTAATTCACGTTCCTCTCCCATACGGGTCATATTAGCCCAATCCAGAATATAGTTGGAATTAAGGACTTCCATTTTTGAGGTCAGGTCATTGATTTGCAACAATAAATTATCATTACCTTTAATATCCTCAAATGTTTTTTGCACCCATTTATGTTCAAATTTCACTAATCGCCCCTTGTCACTAATATCTAATACCAGCGTATAACATCATTGATTTTATTATGGATTTTGCGCCCTATCATAAAATACGTAGGTACTTCTGAGAGCGGCTGAGAATCATTACCCTGACGGCACCAATCATGACGAAATTTCCCAAAATCGGCAGAAACAAAATCCTGATCATGCTCAGAAATGAATTTACATAATTTTTCCAGTCTTTTCTGGTTTATTCTGTTTCGGATTAAACCATTATACTGGAAATCCGCCTTCTTTATATATTCAAAAGGATGTGTCAGAATTACAATATTCTGAATTCCCTGTTTGCGGGCCTGCCATAAAATATATTTCATTTCAGGCCAAGAACAACTGGTAATCTGTAACGACTTGATATGTTTCCGCCCGAAAACATTCATATCCTGATAAGAGAATACCGGCAATTCAAGAACGCCTTCTATTGCCCGGCGGCCACCATATATCTGTAATTCAGGCTCAACAGGACGAAATACTCCCAATGCAACATTTGAAGCCAATGGAATATTCAGGTCCCTCATGACTTTATATAAATTTAGATCGGCAACAAGACTACCGGTTCGTATCGCTTCGGGCCGTTTTCCGCTCCACCGCTCAAAAACTTCTATGC
>JAGLJX010000229.1 GCA_023142175.1 Emcibacter sp. | reverse complement strand
TTTCACGGCTCTGAAAGTGCGGTTAAAGAACAGGCGGAAATGGTTGAGGAAATTGCCAGATCTCATGGCGGTCATTGTTTTAAATGGGCAACGCGAACCGAAGACCGCAATAAATTATGGCAGGCCCGCCATGATGGCTATTTATCCGTACGCGCCGCTTTTCCGGGCAAGGATTTCTGGGTTACCGATGTCTGTGTGCCCATATCCCGGCTAGCAGAAACCATAGGTGAAACCCGCAAAGACATTGCAGAAGCGGGCATCATAGCGCCATTAGTGGGTCATGTGGGTGACGGAAATTTTCACCTGACCATCCCCTATGACAAGAATAATCCACAGGATGTGGACATGATTGAACAGATAAACAGGCGGCTTGTGACACGGGCGATCAAGATGGGCGGTACCTCTACCGGCGAACATGGTATTGGCCTTGGCAAAAAGAAATATATGGCGCTGGAGCATGGGGCGGCACTGGACTATATGAAGACCATCAAAAAAGCCTTTGATCCTAAAAATATCCTTAACCCCGGTAAAATTTTCGACCTATAGAAAGTGACCTCTCATGACCAAAAAAACTGATCAGAAATGGCGGGACACTCTTGATGATACGGCCTATCAGGTCGCCCGTTGCGGCGGCACGGAACGGGCCTTCACGGGAAAATACTGTAACCATAAAGATAGCGGAAATTATGTCTGTATCTGCTGTAAAGCTCCCCTTTTCAGTTCAGATACCAAATATGACAGCGGCAGTGGCTGGCCGAGCTTTTATGATGTAATCGCAAAAGAGAATATCACCATAAAGCGTGACGGCTCACTGGGTATGGTCCGCGAAGAAGTCATATGCGCTGGCTGTGATGCTCATCTGGGCCATCTATTTCCCGACGGACCTGAGCCCACGGGGATGAGGTATTGTATCAATTCCGCCGCACTTGATTTCGTAGGCGATTAACGCCTTCAGAAGGACGGCACCCGGTTGCTCATATAACAAACCGGCGGAATAGCACTTCAGGTCATATTAAAAATATAATAAATTACCGACCTTAACAGAAGGCAAAAAAGCGATGGGATTTTAGGATATTTTATTCACTGGATCAGAAAAGACTTGGATGATCCGGTCATGACAAAACTGGTGGCCGGTAAAATAGGCATTATAAAAGAATAATTATAGTCAATGGTAACATCAACAGTTTTGGTTAAATCCAATGCATTAACAGCCACGGAAATGGTTACTGTTGCTTGATTTTCATCAATCATGATAAAGCTATTTTTGGCAACAGTTGTTATTTGTGTTTTAACACCTGATATGTAGAGCGCGTCTTCATTGTCCGCATCGAAATTTACCATGGCAAACCGGGTGGCCTGTTCGGCAGAATAATTCAATATTCCCTGTGTGAAAAGTGCCCGGGCAAATTCAAAAAAACCAAAAGTAAAAAGCAACATAACCGGTAAAACCATTGCAAATTCTATGGCAGTACTACCGCGCGGGCTTTTCCTGATTTTATGTAAATATGCCAATAACATCATCAATATCCTACCTAGTTTAACCTAATAGTCGAGGTTTCAGTTATGGGGAAACTTGACACAAACCAATCATAATTGAAAAAGGGAGTAGAATAGTTTTCTTTTATAGTAACTGTAATATGCGATGTTCCATTCGCATCCGCACAATCCAGACTACATAATTGCTTCACGGAAAAACACTTACAAAAAAGTTCCACATTAACTGATGTAATCGTAGCATCAACAGTTCCCAGTGAGGCTTCCACGGCAGCCTCAATGCTTGTTACATCATTCTGTATGGGTTTCCTGACGAGAGAATATTGCACTCCGGCTTTGACCGCATTGGCTAATTCCATCTTGCGCACAAACATTGACCCCATATCAAGAGCCCCGACTATCATCAGCAGCATAACGGGGAAAATAAGTGCTAGTTCAACGGCCGCAATTCCCTGAACACAGGTGGCAAGCTTTTTAAATATCTGTTTCATCCGTTATTCCACTAAAATAGCAAGTTTTACATCAATCACATCAATGCCCAGATTTTCGCATTTAGCGTTGTCTTTATGGAGGTTCACATTCCCCGAAAATGTTATCTTGTTGGCTATAATCTGCAGACATTTTGTCGGGCCTGCGGCACCACCGCTATATTTTAATTCCTGTGAAGGGAAATATAACGCACCATCGAGATTCATAGCGGCACCGCCTAAGAAACTATTTACACCGTCTTCATAAACAGCCTCAGGGTCCTGAAAAAACAAGATCCCCGCATAAGGGAAAGCATCAGAGGTATTCTCTACAAACTTATTCGTTGCCGCCATATTCATATCTGCGCCGCCGTTAATGGTTACGGTTGCTATACTTGCAGGATCTCTACCTGTTAAAATAAGCGTCACGCCACAATAATCCGTCGGCGCCGTTGGATATGGACAAGCAATGGTAGTTACAGAGGCATTACCAGCCACCCTGAACTCGCCTTCATCAATGATATATAAGCCCCGCTCCATCAGGACATCAGCCCCGGCACTTATTTTTATCCCCCCACAATATCTGCCTGGGGACAGGGTAACTGGCTGCGGCTCATTACCTTTAACATCCCTGTTTGTCTGGTCACAAGCGGGATCGAAGGGGTCATTATAGAATATTTCCGGCACAACAAGATCATTATACGGATTATCAGACCTTGATGTATGGCTCTGAGGGGTTGATTCTGGCGTTATTATTGATGCATTAAGGCTTATGGATATATCACCAACTGCCTGTGCTGAAGGGCTTGCACTAAGACTTGCATTACCATTTAGATATATGGATGAATTGCTATTTGAATTGGACGCCACGCCACAATCAATATCAACATCTGATGTCCCGGTAAATTCAAGGGCCTTGTCACGGAAGTCATCCAGAGCCAAAACACAATGCTGGCCTCTTACTATCGTTGCCGCAGTGGCAAGTGTTACAATGGTTGAGCCAGACAGGCCAAGCAAATTGGAAAAATATCGATCTGCTGGTTTAGTTAAAGTCACCATCACATGGTCCGCAAGGCCGAGAAAAGCACCCGACGTAGGCGGGGAGGCCACATCAATGATATAGTCTGTGCTCTCATGGAAACCATTGCCTTCAGCATCATTCTTTGCTTCCGCTATGATATTGCCGCTGGCCAATATGGTATAAGCCCCTGTAAGTGCAGCGGAATCTGCAACCGTCTGCATCTGACGCTTTTCCATGAACCATAAGGTTGCATCAAAGCCCAGTCCGGCAAAACCTAGAAATATAGGCATAATCAGTGCGTAATATACAAGCGCCAGACCTGAGTCCGATTTTCTGACACGTGATAGTAGTTTATATATCTTTTCCCACATGATCTTTCTCTGTTTAGCTACCAAAAGAATCCAATGTAATAGGTTAGATTAAATAATTTATTAACTTCAGATAAAGTTATTAATAATCAATATGATACTACTGTCTTACATTTATCAACATACGCTTACACATACTGACAAATAACGCTACCTCTGCTTGAGTGAAGTCTACTGTTAAGTGATCCTGATGACGTAAAACAATAGGAAAAATATCTTCAGACAACTGCTCCCCCAGTTCGCTCAGAAAAATTTCATAATTCTGTTATCATTTTTCCTTGGCACGCACGTTATAATATCTTCGGCCACCAACTTGTCAACTACTTGAGTTGTACTGGGTTGGGTCAAAGAAGTCAAGGTTGCCAGCTCGCCAATATTGATGCCGCCACAGCAATGCTGGACAGCAATTATCCGCCATCCGGCTCAATATTTATATTTACCGGACGGTAAAAGCCGCTTGCTCTTGGGCGTTATATGTTTCATTATATAACGAACTTATGTCAGGAAAAATTATGTGGCGGTATATTCTTTATTTCGCACTGTCTTTATTTTTTGCGCAGCGCGTTATGGCGGCGGAAGTCACCGTGGCCGTGGCCGCCAATTTTTCTGCCCCGGCCAAGGCGATTGTCCAGCGCTTTGAAGAACAGACCGGCCATCATGTGAAACTGGTTCTGGGATCATCAGGCCGGATTTTTGCCCAGATAGTGCATGGCGCGCCTTTTGATGTTTTTTTATCGGCAGATGCTATGAAACCTGCGGCTCTGAAAGCGCGGGGCATGACCGTGCCGGACAGCCACTTTACTTATGCCATCGGCGCATTGGCCCTCTGGTCGGCGCGGACGGACTTTGTTGATAACACTGGCGATATTCTGAAAGAAGGCCGCTTTAACAAGCTGGCTCTGGCCAACCCACGCCTTGCCCCATATGGCCTTGCGGCACGTCAGGTTCTACAGTCCCTTGGCCTTTATGAAACCCTGTCGGCCAAATTTGTCCGGGGCGAGAATATTGCCCAGACTTACCAATTCATCGCCACCGCCAACGCCGATCTGGGCTTTATTGCCCGCGCACAATTACCGGCAACCGGGTCCAACTGGATCATACCCGAAGGACTGTATCAGCCCATCCGTCAGGATGCGGTTATCCTGAAATCTGCGGCGGACAACAAGGCCGCCTTGGCTTTTACCCGTTTTTTAGCCTCAGACTGGGCAAAAAACCTGATAAGCCGTCATGGCTATAAAATACCAAATGGGGATCAATGATTATGGGGTTTTCCGACGCTGACCTTCAGGCCATCTGGCTCACGACCCGTATTGCCAGTATCACCACAATACTTCTGCTGCTCATCGGCACGCCCATCGCATTGTGGCTGGCGCGTACCACATCGCGCTGGAAAGGCCCCATCGGGGCGCTTGTTGCCCTGCCTCTGGTGCTACCGCCAACGGTGATCGGCTTTTATCTGTTGATGGCCATGGGGCCAAATGGGCCGATCGGGCAATTAACTACCGCCTTGGGCCTTGGCACCCTGCCTTTCACCTTCTGGGGTCTTGTGATCGCATCTGTAATATATTCCCTGCCCTTTGTGGTGCAACCTATCCAGAATGCTGTGGAGGCGTTGGGCAATCGGCCCATGGAGATGGCGGCGACCTTGCGCGCTGGGCCGTGGGATTGTTTTTTCAGCGTTATCCTGCCCT
>JAGLJX010000228.1 GCA_023142175.1 Emcibacter sp. | reverse complement strand
TTTGTCGAAAGAGGTTGTCATTGTCGATAATGCTTCGCAGGATAACGTTACTCAGATTATTCAGGATGAGTTCCCCGCCTTTCAACTACAGGCAAACCAAGAAAATATTGGCTTTGGAAGGGCAAATAATCAGGCCGTGGATGCGGTGAAATCCCGTTATATATTGCTCCTCAATACGGATGCTTTTATCGCCGAAGATACTTTGGAAAAAAGCATAAAATATATGGATGATAATGCTGATTGCGGCATTATGGGATGCCGCACAGTCAACGAAGATGGCTCAGCCAGGCCATCCGCAAGGTTCTTCCCAACCGCCTTTAGGCTGTTTCTACAGCGGAGCGGCCTAAAGTCATTCTTCTCATTTAAGGAAGATATGACGATGGAGAAGGGTGACACACCAGAATGTGACTGGGTTTCCGGCTGTTATTTCCTGATCAGAAGAGAGCTTGTTGATGCGCTGGGGCTGTTTGATCCGTTGTATTTCATGTATTACGAAGAAGTCGATTTATGCCTTGCCGCAAAAAGGGCCGGATGGAAGGTTATTTGCAATCCTGAAATTGAGGTGGTTCACATCGGGGGCGGCAGCGCCACCGAAGGGGAAACCGTAAGCGATATAAGAAAAGAAATGCAATTCTGTCGCTATGAAAGTGAATTACTATATTTTCGTAAGAATTATGGTATTATCGGCTTGTTTTTAACAATCATACTATCAAATATTGCTGACGTTATTATTATAATAAAAAATGCGATAAGATTGCGGTCTAATACTGATTATCTGGGGCATTTGAAGCATATTCTATATGTTTGGGGGATGTTATTTTCCACTAAATTTGGGGTGCGTCCGACTAAGAAGTATTCGGCGGGCTATCAGGAAAAATAAGGGAGGCGAAAATCACCAATATTGTAAAACAATTAGATGTTGGTGCGGTAATTATTGGCCGTAATGAGGGCGAACGGCTACGCACCTGCCTGCAATCTCTTGTTGGTGTCATTGATCATTTGGTTTATGTGGATTCTGGTTCCAGTGATCAGAGTGTTTCAATGGCGCGGGAAATGGGCGTGGATGTGGTTGAACTTGACCTTGCGCGCCCCTTCACGGCGGCGCGGGCGCGGAACGAAGGCTTCCAGAAATTAATACAGGATTCACCGGAGTTGAAATATGTTCAATTTGTTGACGGCGATTGTGAAATAGATCCCGCGTGGATAGGCAAGGCTAGTAAATTTCTGAAAGAGAATAACACGGTTTCTGTAGCTTGTGGCCGTCGCGCAGAGCGTTACCCTGATAAAACCATCTATAACTTTCTTTGTGATATGGAATGGAATACCCCCATCGGTGAAGCGAAGAGCTGCGGTGGGGATGCGTTAATGCTGGTCGAAGCAATTAAAGAAGTCGGAGGCTATAATAACGACCTGATCGCAGGGGAAGAACCGGAATTATGCTATAGGCTTCGTCATAAAGGGTGGCGGGTTTGGCGCATTGATGAAGAGATGACTTTACATGATGCAGATTTAACCAGATTTAGCCAATGGTGGGTGCGGGCCATTCGTTCTGGTCATGCTTATGCCGAGGGTGCTTATATGTATGGTCTGCAAGAGGAGAGGTTCCGCGTCAGGGAAATT
>JAGLJX010000227.1 GCA_023142175.1 Emcibacter sp. | reverse complement strand
AAAATGTCTAAATCAAAGGGCAATGTCATCGACCCACTGGAGCTTGCCGACAAATTCGGTGCCGATGCCCTGCGGTTTACGCTGGCGTCTATGGAAGCACAGGGCAGGGACATTAAAATGTCCGAAAAACGTGTCGTAGGCTACCGTAACTTTGGCACGAAACTTTGGAATGCGGCACGTTTCTGCGATATGAACGGCTGCTTTGATAATCTTGATCCGGATTTTGATCCGGCCAATGTATCTCTTGCCGTGAACCAATGGATCATCGGAGAGATGGTCAAGGCCACGGCAGATGTGACCAAATCACTGGAAGCCTTCCGTTATAATGACGCCACGGCCGCAATTTATCATTTCACATGGGGAACTTTCTGCGACTGGTATGTGGAATTGATCAAGCCGCAATTCTTCGGTGACGATGAGCAGGCCAAGATCGAAACCCGTAATACCGCTGCATGGATCATGGATCAGATTTTGAAAAGCCTGCATCCCTTCATGCCGTTCATTACCGAGGAAATATGGGGAAGTCTTCGGGACGACCGGGATACGGACCTTATCATAGCCAATTGGCCGACGCAGGATACCGCGCTGATCAAACCTCGTGCCTCACAGGAAATAAACTGGGTTATTCAGTTAATCTCGGATATTCGCACTGCCCGTGCGGAAATGAATGTTCCGGCAGGGGCGAAGCTCGAAATGCTGGTGCAGGGTGCGTCAACTGAGACACAGCAATCTTTGGAGGCCCAAGCCGCTGTAATCAAGCGTATGGCCCGCCTTGAAAATATCAATAGCCATGAGGCGCAAGCCCCAAAAGGTGCGCTTCAGGTCGTGGTGGGTGAAGCAACTTACTTTCTGCCCCTAGCTGGTATCATTGATATTGCGGCGGAGAAAGCCAGATTACAGAAAAACCTCGATAAGCTGACCAAAGAAATAGGTGGCATTTCAGGTCGCCTGAATAATGAGGCCTTCATGGCGAAAGCCCCGGATAATGTGGTTGCGGATAATCGCAAAAATCTAGAGCAGGCCGAACAAAAAGCTGATAAGATAAGGGAAGGGATTAACCGACTTAATGCTATGGATTAGATATGTATAAAATCTTTCTTTCCATTGTTTCATTGATTTTCGTAGCAAACATAAGCTATGCGGTGGAAGGTCGGCCCTCTCAGGACATCAAACTTACCTACAAGGCCTATTTTGGTGGTTTTGTCATATCGGAATTATTTTCGGTAGGACATATGGACGCCACTGATTATCAGGCGGAAATATCCTATCACGTCACCGGCTTGGGAAAAATCTTCAGTAACATGAAGAACAAAGTTACCGTAAAGGGAAAATTTGCCCCTGATGGTAGTCTTAAACCGCTTGTTTTTGAAAATCAGGGAAGCTGGAGCCGTTATAGTTTCAGTAACCGGACAGAATTTCAAAAAGATGACAGCAAAATAATTTCTCATGATTATGAATTTAAATTCAAGGAGAAAGTCAAATATATCCCCATCAAGGACGAGCTTAAATATGGCCCCGATATGGTCAGCTTCTTCCTTGGGTTGACGTTGAGTGATGAGGCCATGAAAATTGGTGCAGAAGTGAAGCACCAGAATATATTTGGTGGTTTCTTCCTGATGGATATTGCCTACCGATGCACTGAAAACAAACAGCTGAAAAGCAAGCGCTCTATTTATAATGGCGAAGTTCTGGTCTGTAATTTTAAAGACAAGGTCATTGATGGTGCCTTTACGCGGATAAAAAAGAAGAAAAAAAGCAAAAAGAAAAAAAACACCGACACAATGGAACCGGTCCCCATGAAAATCTGGTACGCCAAGCTACGCGATCTGGATCAGATGATCCCGGTCTATAGCGAATTTCCCATGGGGTGGGGTAAGGTGCGGGTTTATCTTACTAACATTGAGGTGACGACGAATTAGAACATGGAATTTCATGATCAGGGCATAATTATTTCTCTTCGGAAATATGGCGAATTTGATGCGGTTATAGATGTATTAACCGCAGAGCATGGCCGTCATGCGGGGCTGGTCAAGGGCGGCATGGGACGACGGCAACGCGGCACGTTACAGCCCGGCAACGAAGTCACACTCAATTGGCGCGGACGACTGGAAAGTCAGCTCGGTACTTATAGAGCAGAACTTCGCAACGCCCGTTCGGCCTCCTTTCTGGATTATCCCTCTAAACTTGGCGTATTAAACAGCGTCTGTGCCATTTTGTCGGTTTCCTTGGCTGAGCGGGAACAGCACCGCGCCCTTTATGACGGGCTTCAGGTGCTGTTGGATACGTTGGAACGTGTCGATCAGGAGCCGGAACATTGGGGTGCTTTACTAGTTCGCTGGGAAATTGGATTATTAGCTGAACTGGGTTTTGGCCTTGATCTGAGCTGTTGTGCAGCAACGGGGGTTACAGATGATTTAATCTATGTATCGCCAAAATCGGGCCGGGCCGTAAGCCGGGATGCGGGACAGCCCTATCATGATAAGTTATTAGCCTTGCCTTCGTTCCTGCTTGGTGGCGGTGAAGTATCATCGAATGATGTTCGTGACGGTCTTTATTTGAGCGAATTCTTTCTGGAACGTCATGTGCTTTATCCCCATAATAAAAAAATCCCACAGGCAAGGCGTATGTTGATGGACTTTCTAGGCTAAGATAGACTATATAGCAGCATATACGAATACAGGAATAGATCATGGTTACCAGACCGGAACGCTCAGAACTCTTAATGCCCGCAGGCGATCTTCAGAAACTGAAGATGGCAGTACTTTACGGTGCGGATGCCATTTATCTGGGCACGCCGGATTTATCGCTTCGGACAAAATCAGCCTTCACATTGGAAGATGTGGTCGAGGGCGTGAAATTCGCCCACAGCCACGGCAAGCGGGTTTACCTGACCCTCAATCTATTTTCCCACAATAAAGACATTCCAAAATTGGAAAAATATGTGGAGACTGTGCGGAAAGTAAAGCCGGATGGCGTTATTATTGCCGACCCCGGTGTATTCCAATATGTCAAGGAAATGGCCCCCGATCTGGAGCTCCATGTCTCTACACAGGCTAATATCTGTAGCTGGTTAAGCGTTAAATTCTGGCAAGAGCAAGGGGCGAGCCTTGCGGTTCTGGCGCGGGAAGTTTCCTTTCCGGAGCTAGTCGAAATTCGTGAAAAATGCCCGGATATAAAACTTGAAGCCTTTGTCCACGGGGCCATGTGCATGACCTATAGCGGGCGTTGTCTGCTCAGCAATTATATGTCAGAACGCGGGGCCAATCAGGGAAACTGCGCCAATAGCTGTAGGTGGAATTACAAAGTTCATATGCGGTTGAAAGACGGTACTATCAAAGAGCTTGAGCTCAACGAACATACCCGCGATATGTTTGAATTTCTGCTGGAAGAGGGCGCGCGAGAAGGCGAATTGATGCCGATCGAAGAAGATGAGCGCGGCTCCTATATCCTAAATTCCAAAGACCTGTGCCTGATGCCGAAACTGGATGATTATCTGAAGCTCGGCGTTGACAGCCTGAAGGTGGAAGGCCGCAACAAAAGCCAATATTATGTCGCACTGGTGGCGCGGGCTTACCGCATGGCCATTGATGACTGGTACGCGGACCCTGAGGGCTGGTCAGCGGATAAATATATGGCGGAACTGGATACCGTGCAAAGTCGTGGCTATACATTGGCCTTTCATGAAGGGCGGCTGACCAACCACGCTCATAATTATGAAAGTACTTCAACCATGGCCGAATGGGAATTTGCAGGACTTATTAAAACGGTCGAGGATGATGCCTTCATCGTGCAGGTGAAGAACCGTATCGAGGCCGGAGATGTGCTTGAATTTGTACCCCCCACAAGCCGCGAGACTATATTCCTGCGTATCTATGAATTTATTGATTCTACAACCGGCGATGTGACCGATGTGGTCAATGCGGGGCAGAAACCTATCATCCGCGTGCCTTTCTCATGGTTTAATCAAGAAGATTTAGAGCAGTTACGTACTTCCTATCCGGAAATGAGTATCATCCGCAAAGAACGCCCCTTAACACGCGACCAATGGGATCGCCTTAAATTTGATAAAGCAGCCAGCAATATTGAATTGGGGCAGGGCTCAGAAAAACTCTATGAAGAACGGCGCGATGCCTTGGTCACGAGCCTTGAAGATGCCAATAAAGAACGGAAATTCAAAACCCCGCGCCTTGGGGTTGAGGGCTGTTGCGGAAGGGGATGCAACGGCTGCCTGATCTTCTGGCAAGACCCAGCTTACGAAA
>JAGLJX010000226.1 GCA_023142175.1 Emcibacter sp. | reverse complement strand
ATTACAAATCAATTGCTCTACCAACTGAGCTATAGGGGCGCTTGACAGGTTGGCCGGATGGCCTCTGAAAAGTAGGCGAAACCTAGTGGCCTTTGAATCTAAAATCAAGCAAAAAAATAATAAATCTTTACGGTCTTTATTCCCGATGTTTTATTCAGAAAATTCATAGAGCGCAATGGCGGCGGCGTTGGAGACATTAAGGCTTTCAACACTGCGGCTTATGGGAAGCTTGATTAACGCATCACAATGCTCAATCGTGCCTTTGCGAAGCCCTTTCCCCTCCGCACCCATGACGAGGGCGATGTTGTTGCCAAAATCAGCATCCCGTATGGAAAGCTCTGCTGTGCCATCTAATCCTAATCGCCAGTAGCCCATTTCCGCCAGTTCATCCAGAGCGCGGCTCAGGTTGGTGACCCGAACCCAGGGTAGGGCTTCCAGCGCGCCGGAAGCTGATTTGGCCAAAGTGCCGCTTTCCGGTGGCGAATGGCGGTCAGTGCTGATGATGGCGCGGGCGCCAAAAGCCGCGGCGGAACGTATGATCGCACCCACATTATGGGGGTCTGTGACCTGATCCAGAAGCAGTACCAGATGGGACTTATCACCCTCAACCCGGCAACATTTCTCGAGACTTATATCGGGCAGGGGGCTGGTCTGAAGCGCGATGCCCTGATGCAGGCAGTCCGCAGGCAGGGTTTTCTCTAATACTTCCGTCAGGACGATTTCCGGTGTTAGCGGGCGAATATCCTGATTTATGGTGCTGAAGGCGGACAGATATTGATCAGCGCTTCTTTTTGTGACCAGAAGTCTTTTGACCTGACGGTCCGGATTGCTCAGCGCCGCCAGAACAGAATGTTTACCAAACAGCCACAGGTCTTTATGACTTCCCGTGGCCGCGTGAGATTTTTGTCTGAATTCACGGCTGGAAACCTGTAGAGAATCCCGCCTTAATTCCCGACCTGTTTTTTTGACAGATTTGCCGCGTACTGCGCCATGTCTCTTCATCTTTTGATCTTTTTTGCTCATAGTCCTGCTATAAGCCACTCTTTACGACAGAGCAATAGCTTAACGGTCTAAAATATACGATTTTATCATCTATATTTGCTGTAAGCGGCTTTTCTTTAAAATTTGTTTGACATGACAAAATAAATGTCCATATTGCGGCTTCACAACTGTTATTATTTAATAATGGTTTGGCTTATTCCTGGAGGGGTGGCCGAGTGGTTAAAGGCAGCAGACTGTAAATCTGCCCGCGTATGCGTACACAGGTTCGAATCCTGTCCCCTCCACCATTTTCCTTGTTGCCTTTTAGTATATAGGGAAATATATAGGCTAGAAAAGTTATGCGGGCGTAGCATAATGGTAATGCAGCAGCCTTCCAAGCTGAATACGAGGGTTCGATTCCCTTCGCCCGCTCCAAGATTTAGATATGCGGTGAATGTAGTGCAGAACTCATTCGCTAATTTGATTTGTTCAGGGGAAATTATTCCCTTTAATATATTAGGTGTGAACTAAAATGGCTAAAGAGAAATTTGAACGT
>JAGLJX010000225.1 GCA_023142175.1 Emcibacter sp. | reverse complement strand
TGAAGCCATCGCCCAGATCAACACGGCCTGTTTCCGGCGTGTTTGCCAAGCCTTCAAAGCCCGTGGGAATGGTCAGGGAAACATCATAAGGCACTTTAAAACCCGGCTCATCAAAACCGGGAAAGGCGCGGCGGGCATCAATGGCCTCGAACTGGGTATAGGTATAGCTATGGTCGCCGTCCTTAACCCGGTAAATACCCTGAAGCGCATCGCTGACCTTGCCGACATAGGTGATTTTTAACTTTGCATCACCCGGCCCGACCTGTTGCGGGAAGTCAATCTTGACGATGCCCGTGGGGTCAACCTGTTCATAGGTAACGGTAAGAACCTTGCCATTTGCCAAGATAAGTTCAGAGGAGCTTACGGCCATATCCTGCCCATGAAGCCACATAAAATCCGTTGTCACGTCAAAGGTCAGGTCTATGGTAACCTGCCCATCGAATTCGCCCTCAACCGGAATAATTTTTAAATCAAGTTGATAATGGCTTGGACGGATATTGTCCGGCATCTGACCTTTTGGTATTTCAGCCGGATAAACCGACGCTTGTTGTTGATTATCTTCTGAGCCACAGCCCGTAAGAAATACAGCCATGAATATGGCTATAATGAATGAATGAATTTTAAACACGTTTTATCCCTTTATCTTAAATATTTTTATAACGGTTTTTAAAAAGCGGCCTGCCACTTGCCTGTAATTTATAGAAAATTCAAAACTTATCAAATTTATTATCTTATGGAAAGATCAGTAAGTAATTCGTCCAGGAAAAGCGCCAATAATTCATGGCAGCCCTTAACCCCCGCTTTTCTATAGAGTGAGTTACTTTGCGCTTTTACCGTGCCTTCTTTGGCATTTCTAATAGCAGCTATATCCGCAAAACTCATACCTTTGATAAGGTATATTGCTACATCTTTTTCAGCAGGCGTTAATGCCCATTCTATGAATAGATCCTCAATAACCCGAGAAAATTCACCAGAGGCCACTCTCATTTGATCTTTAATTTTATTATGTCGTTTAAAAAAACGATTGAGTTCACAAAAATGAAATACAAATGATGCTAGTGAAATAATAACAACAAAAAGTTCTATAATATGATGGGTGCCTTTAGTAGGAAAATCCCGACCTAAAACCATATCCCCAAAAACATCCATAGCAAAGAATAGCGTGCAAACAGTGGATAAAACCATACCAATCCATAGTATGGTTATCCTTTGGGACTTATAATTAGATTGCCTTATTCTTAGTGAATGTAAAAATTTAATCATGATTATCCGCCAATATTAAGGTATTTTCTTTATGCCAGTTAACATAGCAGAAATCAAATTCACCCCAGAACGGGAAGTCTCCCAAATAACGCCAGCCACATGGATTGCGACACTGAGCAGCAGATAATTAGCACATAATTCATGAACTTCTTCAACCCACTCAACACCCCAAAAAACATCAGTTATCGACAAATAGCCAGTAAAACTTACAAGTAACAAGGTTATATATAAGTTATAAATCATAACAGCACCAAGGGGGTTATGGCCTAAATAGGACGTTTCATTCCCTTCCCCTAACTCCCTCAGGTGCTGCTTAATTTTTTCCGGCTTCGGAACAAAATTCTTAAAAAGAGCATACTTAGAGCCGATAAAGCCCCAAATAAATCGTAAGGCCAAAAGACTAATCAAAATATAACCCAGCATTTCATGCACTGTACCTTCATCAAAAACCGTGAAATTAACCAGAATTATACCGACCAGTGACCAATGAAATATCCGTATGAATAAATCCCAAACCTTAACTTCTTTCATTATTTTTCCTTAATTTTTTCAATGATGCCAGTTGTGGGATTAACAAATAGTTCAAATTTCTTGCCGTCTTTCATTACATAAACCTCATAACACCCATCTTCTACTTCTACTTTTCTGGTCTTGTAACCATCCTCCATCAGGGACTTCTGGATCGAATCTATTGACAACCACGCGGACTTAGGGCCGGACTGACATTCAAAATCAGACGCCCACAAGGGGGTAGACAACATGCTTGTTATAAAAATAATTGCGGTGGACTTAGAAAAAATATTCATTTTAAAACCTCTAATATTTGTTATTTTCACCTTTCATCAGGTATAATAAATATAAATATTTCATCGGGAATCTGCTATAAACTTAGGGTATAAATCAGAGATATATACTTATAGTTTATTCTTAGGGCTGGCATATGTCGCTATTTCGCATCTCAGAATGTTCAGCCCTAAGTCCTCATAATACTCAACAACTGATACGCCTGAAATTTATATAAACCCTGCCTATGACCCGGCAAAAGCATCTGGACAAAGCATGGCAAATAATCAAAGATATAAGCCGTACAGTAAAATAAAAAAACATTGCCAGATTGTTGCCTCATATTACTGTCATATATAATAAAAAATAACCATAAGGTCGCAACTAATGACTAAAAAAGCTCTCCTCATTACCGGTCAGGAATCTGAGACCATAAGCACACTTGCCCGAAATCTTATTCAGGTGGGGGGCTTAAGCATATTTGCCCGCCAGATGAAGCAGATGAAGGCAATAGGTGTAGAGGAAATGCACGTTGTAACCGACTGGTTCACCAGAGATTTTGAGAAAGAAATCTTGAGTTGCGCGTCACGCCCGGCAAGTATTTTTATCCATAATACCAAAGATGCCCCGCTGAAACTTCTGGAACATAATAATGAGGGTAATAGCTGGTTTTTGCTCGAGGAAGGGGTGATTATTGATGACCGCATCATCCAGCAGGTTGCCAGCCATCCATCCCCGACAGTGATTAACCTTATTAGCTATCTTGAGTTTCTGGAGGAGCGCACAGCTAACGGCATTTCGCTAAAACTTGAAGAACAAGAAGGTTATTTCGGGTCTATTGCCAGACTATCCAGCGGTACGCTTGCGGCTAATGTGCGCAAGCTCAACAGCCTGGAAGGTCTGCCAGCAGCCCTGAAGTCAATTTCGAGGGCCAGCGATTGTGTCATCGCGAAACTGACGGAGATCCCGCTTTATATTACAAACCATCGTCGTGATGTGGATCTGATCTGGTTCCCCATCATCCGGCGGGAGGATAGCGACAAGGCTACAGATGTTTTACTGGAATTTACTCAGAAAAATTCTCTGGACTGGCCAGCAAAATTTATCCATCGCCCGCTGGGGGATTTTATGGTCAAACAACTTTGTAAATTTCCCATATCACCCAATCACATCACTATGATTACCGGCCTGTTGGGTTTTTATATTATATATCTTTTTGCCAACGGCCATATGCTGCCCGCATTATTTGGTGCCTATGCAGTCGGAATTATGGGCAGCGTGGTGGGTAAACTTGCCAAGGTAAAAATACTGACCACTAAAATAGGAAAATTTGGACATCTGCTTGATAAGCTGGTGGAATATGGGTGGTATTTGGCCATTGCTTTCTCGTTATCGGCCACCTTTGGAGAAGCCCCCGTTATTATGGCGGCAGCACTGATCTTGTTTCACCTTGCCGATGAAATACAGAGTGAATTCTTTCGCCGTCTGAGCGGTTTTAATATCTATGATACCGGATCATTCGACCGAAAGATGCGGCTTATTGGCGGCAGCCGCAATACCCAACTCTGGGCGTTACTGCCTTTTGCTCTTTATGGTCAGTGGTATATGGGGCTGGCCTTTATTTGTGCTTACGGCATCATAACTTTCTTTGTACATCAGGCGCGAGTTGTGTATCATCTCAAAAATATGATGATAGCCGACAGCGAAACATTCGCTGAAAACTTCAAAAAAACAAAGCTCTTATAGAAATAAATACTCATGACAGATTCAGTAAAGCGTACCGGTGAAATTGAAGAATTCACCAATGTCCATTTCATCCACCCTATCAGCGCATGGCTGGTTCCAAAATTTGCCGCAAAAAATATCTCCCCTAATATGGTGTCCCTCACCGGCATGATGTTTGGCATCCTGTCGGGGTTTGCCTATTACCAGTATCAGACCCCCTATATGGCGGTGTTGGGATTTCTGGGCATGATCATGTGGCATATCATGGACGGGGCAGACGGACAGTTGGCGCGGTTGACCAAAAGCTATTCAGAAATTGGCAAGGTTCTCGATGGGGTCTGTGACTATGTCACCTTCATCAGCGTATATGTGGGTATTGGCCTGATCCTGTCCCAACAGGGTTATCCAAACGTATGGACGGTTATCCTGTCTGCGGGCTTGCTTCATGCCATACAGTCGAGCGCTTATGAATTACAACGTGGTGAATATGATTACTGGGGACATGGTAAAGATTCAGCGGCCCTGCCGGAAATCAAGCAGATGATCGCGGAGCTCGAAGGCAAATCTTTTCTTGCTTTCATGATGAGCCAGCTTCACATCGGCTATGTCAGGATGCAACGGCGGTCAAGCGGCATTAACACCGAGCACCGCGAACGTATCCGCGAGGCGATACAGAATAATCCTGATAAGGTCAGTGAAATCAGAGACTTATACCGTGAAGTATTTGCGCCCGGTGTCAATACATGGTCCATCATGTGCGCCAATTACCGCACCATAGCCATCTTCATTGCCTGTATTGCCGCGCAGCCAATTTATTTTTTCTGGTTTGAGATTGCTATCCTGACCCCAATTCTGGTACTTTTGGTACAAAAGCAACGCCTGTTAAATCAGTTATTTACATTACGACTGAAAGAAATTATCTGACCCATGACCGATACTAAAGACCTAACCACAGAACAACAGTGCGAGATACTATCCTCCTACCGCGATAGTATCGACAATATTGATGCCGCCCTCATTCATATGCTGGCCGAACGCTTTAAAGTCACCAAAAATGTTGGGGAATTCAAAGCCATGTTCGACCTGCCACCCGCCGATAAGGACCGGGAGAAAAGACAAATTGAGCGGCTGCGCACCCTGTCCCAGAAGGCCAAGCTGGACCCGGACTTCTCGGAGAAATTCCTCCATTTCATCATCACCGAGGTTATTCGCCACCACGAAAAATTGCGCGAAGACTAAGGCCGCTATTCTTTTAAATTATCCTTTTTTCCTCTGTTCAGCGCGAATACAGGATGTAAAAACGATTGAATTTTTATATTTGACTATACATTCTAGAATGGTTATTCTAATTCATGGTGAGAAAAGCGCACTTTGATGATAATGACTTTATTCTGGCGGCTATTGAGCTGATTTCGCAGGGCGGCCCAGCGGCGGCGACAATGGCGGCTATCGCTAAATATGCGGGAGCGCCCACGGGCTCCATCTATCATCGGTTTAAATCCCGCACGACCTTGCTGGGCGCGGCATGGCTCCACTGTCTGAGCAGTATGACCGAAGATATGCTGCCCCTGCTTGGCGCAGGCCATAGTGACGATGCCATCACGACCCTCATAGACTGGACAGAAGAAAATCCCGCCAAGGCGCGGCTGATTATGCTCTATGCACAAGATGACCTGATCGATGGCGAGATACCAACCGACCTTCATAAAAAACTAAACAGTATAAATAAGGCACTTGGGGCGGGGTTATCGGGGCTTCTTAATAATAGGGGCAAAGCCCTTAGCGCCGCCAACCTTGCGTTGGTTAATTTTGCCATCTTTGACGGGCCCATTGCCGCCATGAAACCCTACCTGCGCTTGAGACAGCCCTCGCCCCCTTTGAAATGCCGCGAAGCCGCCCTTGCCTGTGGGCGGGCCAGCCTTGAATTATTGGATTAACTCATGTTATTTAGAATGATGAAATTTCCAACGAAACGTATCCGGAAAAATCTGGATGATTATCCTTACGGCCCGATCACTCTCCATACGGAGGATGATTTTAAATCCATGTCTAAAATTGGTCGCATCGCGGCGGATACGCTTGATTTTATCGCCCCGCACGTCGCGCCCGGCATTTCCACCGCCGAACTGGACAGGCTGATCCATGGTTTTATGACGGATCAGGGAACCATCCCTGCCACTATAGGTTATCATGGCTATCAGCATGCCAGTTGCACTTCCGTCAACCATGTGGCGGTTCACGGCGTTCCCAGCGAGGCAAAAATCCTGAAAGAAGGCGATATTGTCAATATTGACGTGACCCCGCGCCTTGACGGACCCGAGAGTAACCACTGGCACGGCGATACCAGCCGTATGTATATGGTGGGGGACAAGATCGCGGTAAAGGCCAGACGATTGGTCGAGGCCACCGAAAAATCACTGGCCGCCGGAATAGCCATGGCAAGACCGGGCAATATGCTTGGCGATATTGGCATAGCTTGCGGTCAGGTGGCAAAGGATTATGGCTATAGCATCGCCACCGACTTCTGTGGTCACGGTATCGGACTGACCTTTCATGATAATCCAGAGGTCATCCATGTGGAGCCAGATGTGATGGGGCCAATGCTGCTGCCCGGCATGATCTTCACCATCGAGCCGATTTTGAATATGGGCAGACCCCAAGTGAAAACCCTGAGCGATGGCTGGACAGTGGTCACCCGCGATAAGAAGTTAAGCGCACAGGCGGAGCATTCGGTAGGCATTACCGAGGATGGGCTGGTGATATTTACCAAATCGGAAGAGGCTTAATTAACAGTAAGCCGTGCTTGCAATCAAACCCGCTATGTCTGCTTTGGGTCGGAAGCAGACATAAGCTTTCCCCTAAAAACTCACCCTCTGCTGCTCATTACCCTTGATAAAAATGCGGGTGTGGATTTTATCATTCCATTCCACATTGACCGTATTTTTCTGATCAGAAAACAGAGCCATGAACAGGCGGTTGATGATGGTTAGCTCGGATGGGTCGTCTGGCAGGGGGGCTTCCTGATAGATGCGGACGTTGTCGGTTTTATATTCCATGGCAACCCAGTTAAGCGGTAGCCGTTTGCCCTCATTGTTAAACAGCGCGAAGTTGCTCTCGACAAATTCTTTCAGGATCAGTTCTATTTCTGCATCAGTCAGGCTTGAGCTATTGCCGAGCTTTGCGCGCAACAGATCTTCCACATCATGGGTGACCAGGCGGTGGACAACCTCAATCGTCTGCTTGCTATCCCTCATATCTATCTGTGTGAAGGAAGCATAAAAGCGGTGCGCGTGACTAATTTGAGCCACGCACACTATGCTAATAAAACATATAAATATTGATTGTGAAAATTTAACAGAAAATCTCATTTCTTGGATTTCTTGTCCTTTTTCTCATCCTCATCGCTTTTGAGTTTGGTCTCAAACTCCTTCATCATATCACGGCTCTTTTTGCTTTTGATCAGCTCAAAGCGGGACTTCTCGATACGGCGCGGGAAGTGGTTATTATCCATATTGGTGTCCGCTGTTTCCCAATGGGGATCAAGCATGATCGATTTGACCGTCTTTTCCGTGATCAATAACCGAGTGACCTTCTTGGCATTCTTGCGCCAGATTTCCGCATTGAGACGGATTTCTTCCTTGCTATTATCTTCGTAAGTCACCTCAAGGAATATAGGCATCACCAACCCGCCCTTATTGCTGAAATCCATCATGTAAATATTAGATTTCTCGGTGAGCAGGTCTTTCTGCCAATCCTCCAGACCCTTGATCAAACCCGCATATTTATTGCGCTGTTTATTGGTCACGGTGAATTTGTCATTCTCATTATAAAAATCAAGAAGTTCTGGAAAACGGTCCGTTCTTTTCTCAAGATCTTTGTCCGCTATACGTGCAGGCTGCAGGCCTCTTTCCTTGTCCTTGCCGCGTTTGAAAGCTTGCTCAACCTCTGGGTCCTCGGTGTTCACATTAAAATGACGGACATTATCAAGCGAGAT
>JAGLJX010000224.1 GCA_023142175.1 Emcibacter sp. | reverse complement strand
AGATCAACCCCGCTGGCATCTTCCATAGTACGGAAAAAGTCCGATGGTGTCGGGCGTTTGAATTTCCAGCGGCGGGAATATTCCCGGAAAGCAAAATCAAACAGCTCACGCCCCATGACAGATTCACGCAATATCCTCAGCGCAACAGCAGGCTTGCTGTAAGCATTATTACCAAATTGCAGGATAGATTCGCTATTGGTCATGATCGGCACCTGTTTAGTGCTCTTCATGTAATTGACAATCTGATAAGGCTCGGCCCGACGTGTGGGATAGTCTTTTTCCCATTCCTCTTCCGCCAGATTTTGCAGGAAGCTGTTCAGCCCTTCGTCCATCCATGTCCATTGCCGTTCGTCTGAATTAACGATCATGGGGAAGTAATTATGACCGACCTCATGAATGATGACTGAAATCAGACCATATTTTGTCCGGCGGCTATAGGTTTTTTCGCCGGTCTTTTTATCCTTTGTCGGGCGTGGGCCGTTAAAGCATATCATGGGATATTCCATGCCGCCAACGGGTCCATTAATAGACTGAGCCACGGGATAAGGATAAACGAGTGAATATCGGTTATAGACTTCCAGCGTATGAATGATCGCCTGCGTGGAATATTTCTCCCAGATCGGGTTGCCTTCTTCCGGATAGAAAGACATGGCCATGACGGTCTTGCCGTTTTCCGGCTGATAGAACCCCTGAGCATCCCACAGGAACTTACGCGATGATGCAAAAGCAAAGTCGCGGACATTATCCGCGGTGAAGCGCCATGTGCTTGTGGTCTTTGCCCGTGAATTCAATTTCGCGGCGGCCTCTTCGGTAGTGACAATCATCACGGGCGTATTGGCGGTTTTAGACTTTTCAAGACGCGCCTGCTGTACTGCTGTCAGCACATCTTTCGGGTTCCGAAGCACGCCGGTTGAGGAGACGATATGATCAGCGGGAACAGTGATGGAAACATCATAATCACCAAATTCGAGGGTGAATTCACCGTTGCGCAAAAATTGCTTGTTGGTCCAGCCATCATAGTCGGAATAGGCCGCCATGCGGGGGAACCACTGGGCAATCTCATAAATGTAATTATCATCCTCCTTGAAATATTCCATGCCGCCACGGGCCCGTATTATCTTGGCATCCAGAATATTATAGGACCAGTCAATAACAAAATTTAACTTCTGCCCCGATATGAGTGGTGAGGCGAGGTCGATACGCATCATTGTGTCATTGATGGTATATTTAAGATCCGCACCACCACTGTCGGTCACCGCAGATATTTTATAGCCCCCATCATAGGTCTTTTCGTACATCTTCTGACGCAGAACGCCGTAACCGGCTTTTGTTCTGCCGGAGGAAGCATCGGATTTTTGTTCACCGGAATCATGGGCAAAGCGGTTCTGATCAAGCTGTATCCATAAATAGCGCAGGCTATCGGGTGAATTATTATAATATTTAATTTTTGCTGAGCCGATGATGCGTTGCTTTTCATCATCAAGCGTCACGTCAATGACATAGTCCGCCCGTTGTTGCCAGTATTTATGGCCCGGTGCGCCGGACGCGGTACGGTAAACATTCGGTGTTGGCAGAACCTCATCGCTCAATTGACGAAATTTATCATTCAATTGTTCAACGGTTTGTGCGTTGGCTGCGGTAATTAAAAAAGTAGTAAAAAATGCAATTATCCCAATCAGAATACTTTTCTTCATTATACTATTTCCCAAAACTTATAATTATCAGGTTAAATGATTGGTCATGTTATCTACTAAGATGTCATTAATCAAGCGTAACCGAGTGATTAAGTGGCCCCTTTCCCTGACCGTATCCGGGTGCCTGTAAAATGGCTTTATGGACATATATATGAGCCCTGCCCACAGCCTCTTTCAAGGCCATTCCCTGTCCAATTCCCGTAGCAATGGCAGAGGACAGCGCACAACCTGTTCCGTGAGTATTTCTTGTGGAAATCTTTGGACTTGAAAATTCGCAGATATATTCCGGCGTGACCAGAATATCCGTCAGAATTTCTCCCGACAGATGCCCGCCCTTAACCAATACAGCCTTCACGCCCTTGGCGACAATTTTCTCCCCGGCCCGCGTCATATCCTGTTTATCATCAATATTATCCATACCCGACAGCAATGCCGCTTCCGTCAGATTAGGCGTGAGCAAATCTATGTGCGGGAAAATATCTGAGATCAAGACCTCTATGCCGGCGTCATCCAACAGGGCATGACCACTTGTGGACAAAATGACCGGATCAACAATCAAGGGGATATCTTTATGATCGGTAAAAATAGTCGCAAGCTGCGTCAGGGTTTCTGCAGAGCCCATCATGCCGAGCTTTATGGCATCTGGCCTAATATCGTCTATCACAGCCTTTACCTGAGCAGCAACGATATCTGCTGCAACGGGATGGGTGTCATAAACTTTGACAGTGTCCTGAATAGTCAGTGCCGTAATAGCCGCCATGGCATAGCCGCCAAGGGCAGATATGGTCTTGATATCGGCCTGAATTCCAGCACCTCCGCTGGGATCAGACCCGGCGATGGTTAGTATTTTTCCATTCATATATGGGAAGTCCGGTCTAGGCTGATAATTTTTCAACAGTGGCCACAATATCATCCACCACAGCGGTAATCAACTTGTCATCCTGCCCCTCTGCCATGACCCGGATCAGGGGTTCGGTTCCTGACTTGCGTATCACCACACGGCCACTGCCATTCAGCAGATTTTCACCCGCCAGAATAGCTGCCCTGACATCTTCTTTTTCCAACGGGTCAGTGCCGGAGGCATAACGGACATTTTTCAACAGTTGAGGATATGGTGAGAATAGATTGCAAATCTCACTAACGGGTTTTCCCGTTGACACCAAAACCGAC
Source organism: Emcibacter sp. (assembly GCA_023142175.1). Next base: position 524 of record JAGLJX010000224.1, on the reverse strand, counting down.
AATACCTGCAGGGCCGCAATCAGGCCATCGCCCGTTGTGGCAAAATCATTCAGTATAATATGACCGGATTGCTCACCACCCAAATTAAGGTTTTGCGCCCGCATGGCTTCAACCACATATCGGTCACCTACTTGGGTGCGAATAAGGTCAATCCCGATGGATTCCAGATATTTTTCAAGCCCCAGATTAGACATGACCGTTGTCACCACCGCATCGCCACGCAATCTTCCGGTTGATTTCAAATGGCTTGCCACAGTCGCCATAAGCTGATCACCATCAATGATCGTCCCCTTTTCATCACAAATAATCAGCCGGTCAGCATCGCCATCAAGCGCGATACCGATATCAGCATTATGCAGCACGACATTTTCACACATCAATTCCGGATAGGTGGAGCCGCAATTGTCATTGATATTGGTGCCATTTGGGCTAACGCCGATGGGAATAACTTCTGCGCCCAGTTCCCATAATACATTTGGCGCTGTACGGTAAGCCGCACCATTGGCACAGTCCACCACAATTTT
>JAGLJX010000223.1 GCA_023142175.1 Emcibacter sp. | reverse complement strand
CCAGTTGCAGGGTGCGCGGGATCGGGGTCGCGGTCAGGGTCAGCACATGAACATCATGTTTCATCTTTTTCAGGCGTTCTTTATGAACCACACCAAAATGCTGTTCCTCATCAATGATGATCAGACCAAGATTCTTGAATTTGATGGTTTTGGCGAGCAGCGCATGGGTGCCAATGACAATCTCGCAGGTGCCTTGGTTCATTTCTTCACGGGTCAGTTTCTGGTTCTTCGCTGTCACCAGACGGGACAGATGGCCGATTTTAACCGGAAGCCCCCTGAACCGATCGACAAAGGTCTTGTAATGTTGGCGGGCCAATAAGGTAGTCGGGGCAATGATTGCCACCTGAAACCCCTCCATAACCGCAAGAAAGGCGGTTCGCAGCGCAACCTCTGTCTTGCCAAAGCCCACGTCGCCGCAGATCAGCCGATCCATAGGCTTGCCACTGCCAAGGTCGGCAATCACATCGCCAATGGAGCGCAGCTGGTCATCTGTTTCCGTATAGGGGAAGCGCGCGCAGAACTCGTCATACAGCCCCTCTGGTGGTTGAATGACGGAGCCTTTGCGTAGCGCGCGCTGGGCGGCAACCTTGATCAGCTCATCGGCCATATCGCGTATGCGGTTCTTCAGCTTGGCCTTGCGCCCCTGCCAAGCCACGCCGCCGAGTTTGTCCAGCTGACCATCGCTGCCTTCTGAACCGTAACGGCTCAATATTTCGATATTTTCCACCGGCACATAGAGCTTGTCGCCACCGTTATAGGTTAGGTGGACGCAATCATGGGCTGCTCCGCTGACTTCAATGTTAATCAGACCCTCGTAACGGCCAATACCGTGATCCATATGAACCACAAGATCACCGGGGGTGAGGGCAGATGCCTCTTGTATGAAATTCTCGGCCTTGCGCGATTTCCGCACCTTGCGGACCAGACGGTCACCCAGAATATCCTGCTCGGCAATGATAGCGAAATCACCCGTATCAAAGCCATGTTCCAGTGGCAGAATAATAAGGCCAATGGTATTTTTGGACAAAGCCGCCCGACTGGCCCAATGATCCATAATCTGATGATTTGTCATGCCATGTTCATTGAGAAGAAGCGCAAGTCTATTTTGTGATCCGGCACTGTAGGAGGCGATCAGTACTTGTTTTCTGTCACTATGAAGTTTGGTGCAATGGTTGCGTAAAGAATCATAGACATTGGCTTTACTGTCATTACGTTCGGGGGCGAAATCCCGTCCTACTTTGCCGTCAAGTACCATATGATTGACGTTCGGCGGGGCATTAAAGCTGGTAAATTGATGGATTTTACGGGTCTCACATCTTTCCTGCCATTGTTCCGCCGTCAGATATAATTTTTCCGGCGGTAGTGGCTTATAGGTCGATAAGACTGTGGCCGCGCCCTTGGTACTTTGGCTATAGGCATCTTTGCGGGCCTGATAATAATCCCGAATTGCGATCAGGCGATCGGAAAAGGCTTCCGTGGTCAGATTGTCCATACTGACCGGACAGTCCGGCAGATAGTCAAACAGGGTCTCGAGGTTGAAATGAAAATAGGGCAACCAATGTTCCATGCCCTGATGCTTGCGGCCTTCCTTGACTGCCTCATACAGCGGGTCTTGGCTAAGGACCGTTCCAAACTCGCGCACATAAGCCCCGCGAAACCGCCGGATGCTTTCTTCGTCCAATATGACCTCGCACATGGGAACGAGGGAGATTTCCTCTATCTTATCTTCGGTGCGCTGGCTGATGGGATCAAACAGCCGCATCACTTCGATGGTATCGCCCCAAAGATCAATGCGAACCGGTTTTTCCTGTCCAGAGGGGAAAATATCGATCAGGCCGCCACGAATGGCAAAGTCGCCATGTTCCATAACCGTGCTGGAGCGCGCATAGCCGTTACGGCTGAGGAAGGCGGTCATCTTTTCCACATCAATCCGGCCGCCGGTTTTGGCCCTGAAAGACAGGTCTTTGAGCGTGTCCCGTTCCGGTATCATCTGAGTTGCGGCATTGATGGTGGTGATCACCAGTCTTTTCTTGGGTGCATTGCCGGAAACCAACTTGCTCAATGTGGTCATGCGCTGGGCGCTGATGTCTGGATTGGGTGATACCCGGTCATAGGGCAGACAGTCCCATGCGGGGAAGGTTAGTATTTCTGTGTCCGGTGAAAAGAAAGTCACCAGATCCGCAAGATTGCTCATGCGATGATCATCGCGGGCGATATGCAGCATGATTCCTGATTTTGCGTTCAGAATCCGGGCAAGGAACAGCGCATCCATGCCCTCCGGCGTTCCTGCCACCTGTAGCGGGACTTCTGCTTTTATGAATTGGTCGAATTTATTCACTTAACTATCTTGAGATAATCTAAGGCTTGCAGCATTTCCATGACATCATTTTGCAGATGGTCGGGGGTTGGTGCGTCCTGTGTGACCCATGCAACTATCTTAAGGTCGGGTTCGCGCAGAAGATTCTCGTAGTGATCCAATTGCTCCACGCTCATTTTGCTCAGATGATTATCGGCAAAATGACCGAGCAATATATCAGCTTCTTTGATGCCACGGTGCCAACTCCTGAATTTCAGCCGTTTCCGGCGAATCTCAATGGAGTCATTTTCGTCTATTTCGGGTTCGATAAAACCGGGGGTATCAAATGATGACATAGTCACTTCAATCTGTTAAAAAGTTGTTGGCCTAGTGATAGGAAAAATACCAACATGAATCAAATATAAACGCATGCGACCGGAAATATTATATCCATTTTTTGCAGATACCATCAGCCTTCCCGGTGTGGGAGGGCGGATTGCGGGCCTGCTTGAGAAAATTATCGGGCGCAGGGTGTTGGATTTATTCTGGCATCTGCCCGTGGATATTATAGATCGTAGTGCCAGTCCCACACTTGAAGATATCAAATATGACCAGATAATCACGGTGCTTGTTACTATTGATAAACATGACGCGCCGCCGCGTAATGTACGGCGGCCCTACCGGGTTTGGTGTCATGACGTCACGGGCAAGATGCAGCTTATCTTCTTCCATGTGAAGGGGGATTATATCCTTCGTCAATTGCCCATAGGTGAAGAACGTCTAATCAGTGGCAAGGTGGAAGTTTACAACGGTCAGCTTCAAATGACCCATCCCGACTATATGCTCGCCCCCAACAAGCGGGACGAAATTCCGGGGGTGGAGCCAATCTATCCGCTGACCGCAGGGATCAGCGGTAAGGTCATGGCCAAGATTGTCCGTGGGGCGTTGGAAAGACTGGTGGAGCTGCCAGAATGGGCGGATAAGCCCCTGCTTAAACGGGAAGGCTGGCCCACATGGTTTGAGGCTATGAAATTAGCTCACCATCCAGCGGGTCAGGCCGACCTGCAAATTAATAGCAAGGCCAGAATGCGGCTGGCTTATGATGAGTTTCTCGCCAATCAACTGGCCTTAGAGATTATGCGCCGGCAGAATCAAAAGAAAAAGGGACGTTGCCTAACGCCCAAAGGCCACCTGAAACAGAAATTACTGGATAACTTGCCTTATACCCTAACAGGGGCGCAGGTGCAAAGCGGGGCAGAGATTGAAAAAGATCTGGCAGAATCTTTTGCCATGATGCGCCTGCTTCAGGGGGATGTGGGTAGTGGTAAGACGGTGGTGGCCCTGCTTGCCATGCTGGTGGCGGTGGAGAACGGCGCACAGGCCGCCATGATTGCCCCAACCGAAATTCTCAGCCGACAGCATTTTGTCAGCTTAAATGAAATGACGGCGGGCATGGGAATTAAGGTTGCTATCCTCACCGGACGGGACAAGGGCAAGGCACGAGCTAAACTGCTTGAGGATTTGCAATCGGGGGAAATTGATATTCTGGTGGGAACTCATGCGTTGTTCCAAAAGGATGTTATTTATCATGATCTAGCCTTGGCGGTAATAGATGAGCAGCATCGCTTTGGCGTGGAACAGCGCATGGCGCTATCTGCCAAGGGCCGCGAAGGTTCATCCATGGATGTGCTGGCCATGACAGCAACGCCTATTCCACGCACGTTAACACTGACGGCTTACGGAGATATGGAGGTTTCACAACTCCATGAGAAACCACCGGGCCGCAAACCAGTGGATACCAGAACAATTCCCTTAAACCGCCTTGATGAAGTGGTACAGGGCATCCGGCGGGCTGTCAAAAGTGGCACACGCGCCTTTTGGGTTTGTCCGTTGGTGGAAGAATCTGAAGTGCTTGATCTTGCCGCTGCAGAAGAAAGATTTCGCCATCTCGAACAGATATTCGGGCCAAGGGTTGGACTGGTTCATGGCAAGATGAAGGCCAAGGATAAAGATGCTGTGATGGCGAGCTTTGTCGCGGGTGATATTGATATTCTGGTGGCGACCACCGTGGTCGAAGTAGGGGTTGATGTGCCGGAAGCGACCATCATGGTCATTGAACATGCGGAAAGATTTGGCCTGTCCCAATTGCACCAGTTGCGCGGTCGGGTCGGGCGCGGGGCGGATCAGTCAACCTGCCTTCTGCTCTATGGCAGACTGGGTGGGGAAACCGCAAAATCCCGCCTTAAGATCATGCGTGAAACCGATGATGGGTTTTTAATTGCCGAAGAAGATTTGCGCCTGCGCGGGGCCGGGGAATTACTCGGCACACGTCAAAGCGGTATGCCGGACTTTAAGGTAGCGAGCCTTGAGGAACACGGGTCGCTGATTGCAATGGCACGGGATGATGCGCGGCTTATACTGGAAAAAGACCCCGATCTGAATAGTGAACGGGGTCGGGCGCTTAGAATTCTGCTTTACCTGTTTGAGCGGGACGAGGGGGTCAGATACCTGACGTCTGGCTAATCCTCATCTTTTATTATGGGCATGACGCTGGGATCCACAAGGCCGGCAGAGATAACATATTTAGCGCCCTCATCGGGGGACATATCAAGGCGGATAATGTCTTTTCTGGGCACAAATAATAAAAATCCGGATGTGGGGTTTGGCGTGGTTGGCAGGAAAACATTGACCATATCGTGGGGTAATTTTGTCTGTATTTCCCCGTTATTTTCGCCGGAAATAAACGCAATTGCCCACAGGTCTTTACGGGGATACTCAATCAGCACAACTTCCTGAAAACTTTGTTTGTCTTCGGAAACAACCGTCTCAAAAATCTGTTTCAGCGTGTTATAAACGCTTCTGACAATGGGCATACGGTTTAGAATTCGTTCGCCAATTTTGATCAGGGATTTGCCGAGATAATTGGCGGCAAAAAAACCCAAAACCGTCAACATTAAAAACAGGAATACCAACCCAAGGCCCGGCAGAGGAAAAGGCAGGTATGTTTCCGGGTTATAGGCAGCCGGGATCAGTGGCTTAACATTCCGGTCAATCAGGTTGATGAATGCCAGCGCCAGATAGATGGTGATTCCTACCGGAGATGCCACAACGAGACCAGTGATAAAATAGGTCTTCATCTTTTGGAATCTGGTCTTCTCAGGGGTTGTTTTTTCTTCTTCGGGCATATTTTTTAATCCAGAGATTGGTGTTATTCTTTGCCATAGATAGGTGGCTAGTATGGCAGGAATATGTCTTAATTATAATGATTTGCTGTACAAGCGGTAATTTTTATACCGCCAGCAGCCAATTGTTTCCAGCATTTTTGTAAGTCGTGTATTTTCTTCCAACACCCATGATAATTCCGCGTGGGTGAGCCCCGACTTTTCCGCATTAATTCTACATTCTTCGATCAGAGCAAAGGCCATGGCTCCGCCAATCACTGTATTCTGAAATTCCTTACGAACCCCCATTAAAGGCACACGGGCCGTTTTATACCTTGGCCTGACCTTTAGCCGCCATAACAGCTTGAAAATGCCAAAGGGAAACAATTTCCCGCCCAGATCAGCAATAACCTCATTGAGATTGGGCAGAGTTACCATCATAGCCATGGGCACCCCGTTATATTCGGCAATATAGGTGAAATCTTCCCGAATCAGTAGTTTCATGTCCTTAACGGCTTTAGTAAGCTCTTTTTCGGTAAAGGGCAGGGCCATCCAGTTGCCGGACCAGGCATCATTAAAAATATCGAGGATGGTTCTCAGGTCTTCTTCAAAATTCTTCATATTGATCTTGCGCAGGTGGACTTTGCCATCCCGCATGCTGCGCTTGATCAGCTTATTGATAGTTGGAGGCAGTATTTCCTCATCAATTTTCAGGTAATAGGCCCATAGGTCCTTGATTTTCTCCATACCATATCCGGTCATTAAATCCTGATAATAGGGCAGCGCATGATTCATCATTAGGCTGGGTGGTGTGTCGAAACCTTCCACCAGCATACCGGCTTCTTCATTAATGGACAGGCTGAAGGGGCCAATCACACTAGTGCGGCCCTTTTCTTTTAGCCAGCCGCAGGCCGTATCCATAAGGGCCGTTGCCACCTGAGCATCATTGATACATTCGAAAAAACCAAAGTGGCCGATTTTGTCATTGTGATTTTCTTCCACAAGGTCATCGACCTGTGCCGTAATCCGGCCAACGATTTCATCTCCCCTATAGGCAAGCCACAATTTTGCTTGGGCATGTTCAAAATAAGGGTTTATTTTTTGATCCAGGACTTCCATCCGTTCCATAACCAAGGGCGCAACCCAGTTGGGATCATCTTTATATAGGCTCCATGAAAGCTTGACGAACTTCTTAAGGTCCTGTTTATTCAACACTTCTTTTATGGTGATGGTCGATGTCATATTATCTCGCTTATTTTTATTCTTCTGTGAGCAGGATGAAACTTATTCCGGTGAGGAAAAATAGTACAAAGGGCAACCATGCCGCAATGATTGGGGGAACCGCACCATATTGACCCAGTGCGACAAAAAGATTGTTTATGACAAAATATCCAAAACCCATGGCACCTGTCAGGGCAATTCTGCCGAACAATCCGCCGCCCCGATGCAAACCAAATGCCGCAAGACCCGCAAGAAGGGGCATAAG
>JAGLJX010000222.1 GCA_023142175.1 Emcibacter sp. | reverse complement strand
AATGGTGTCAGCCTGCCCGTGGAAGGTGGCTGGACCGCAAAATAAATATAGGGATTAGAATGAGCAAATTTCACCGCAATAAAAAGAAAAAAAATGCAGGTCAGGATAAAAGGGCCATCTGGCTATTGGGCTTCGCTTTCGTATTGGTGATCGTATTATTTACATTCCTGTGATCAAGCCAAAGCCCGCCGGAAGGTCAGGTTAATGCGATGTTCATTCATATGATCTGGCCCGTCCGGCAATAATCTCCGCACCCCGTGATAGGACATCCGTGACGGGCCGCCGAAAACCAGAACATCACCATCATCCAGCCGAATATTCACCGGACTGCCACCGCGTTTATTGCCATAAAGCTGAAAGACAGCCGAACGCCCAAGGGATACCGATACAATAGGCCAGTCAAAGCTTTGTTCGTTTATATCCTGATGGGGGCTTAAGCTGGCCTTGTCGTCATAGCGGTTAATCAGACAGCTGTCGGGGTGATAACCTTTAAAGCCGCCCTTCTCAGCAGCTTTCTGCGCCAAGTTCATTAGTATTTCCGGCATTTCAGGCCACGGTCGATCACTGTCCGGATATGTGGCAGAATAACGGTAGCCTTTATGGTCTGATATCCAGCCCACGGCCCCGCAATTGGTGATAGCAACGGACATACGCCGCCCGCCGGGAGTCTTCATATGGGTAAATGGCGCCACGGCTACAATATCCCGCACTATGCCCAGAATTTCCCGACCATCACAAAAACTGGGCAACAGGGTAACCCCATCACGGATAACTTCCTTTTCAGCGCGTATAGAAGCAAATAAATCGGTCATATTTCCATATTCCACGTGATAAAAGACAAAAGCAGCTTTCTGTGATTAATTACGACAATGACAACAAACGGAGTTTATGCCGCTTGCTGTTAAATTATAGTCCTTCTTGACGTGACCATCAATTTCAAAGGACAATAGTGTTATGAACGGTTTTAATGAAAATAGCCCCCTGTCTGTTTTAATGACAGAAATCGCGCTTTATATTGAGGATCACGCCGATGAGAGCCTTTCCCTATCCATACTGTCAAAAAAATTCGGTCAAAGCGCCAGCCACCTGCAAAAATCATTTAAACGCCATCATGGCGTAAGCCCCAAAGAATATCAGAATGCCATCCGGCTCAAGCGGCTCAAAAGCGCCCTGAAAGCCGCAGATGATATTTCTGGCGCCATATATGAAGCGGGTTATGGTTCTGTCAGCCGGGTATATGAACAGGTTGATGGCCGGATCGGCATGACATTATCCGCCTACCGCGAAGGCGGTAAGGGTGAGAAGATCGCCTATGCCATACGCAATACCGCCCTTGGGCTTATCATCATGGCGGCAACGGACCGCGGGGTATGTTTTATCCATTTCGGCGAAGATGAAGAAGAACTGCTCGACAAGTTATCAATAGAATATCCGCAGGCGCAGATCATCGCCTCGTCTGCCACAGATACCCCAGAGCTTGCCTTATGGAGTGAAGCTCTGAATCACCATCTGTCCCATAATGCGCCCCGTCCTGATATTCCGCTTCACCTCAACGGCACCGCCTTTCAGATGCGGGTGTGGCGGTTTCTGATGAGCGTGCCCGAAGGCGATGTGAAAAGCTACAGTGAGGTGGCACAGGGTATCGGATCGCCTAAAGCTATTCGTGCGGCGGCTTCTGCCATAGCCTCAAACAATATTGCTGTCCTCATCCCCTGCCATCGTGTGTTGCGGAGTGACGGCGCCCTTGGCGGTTATCGCTGGGGGTTGGAGCGAAAAAGAACCCTCATTGATCAGGAACATAAAATAGTTTGATAAAACTCAAACAACTCCTGAAATAATCACTGTGAAATACAATAGAGATATGGTTATCGTCTCTATCAGAATAAGAAATATTGGTCGCCAGCCGAGTGAAAACATATCCTTCAGGGAGGTTTTCATGCCCACCGCCGTGATCGCCATAATCAGCATCCACTTGCTGGTACTCTTAAAAATATCCAGAATTTCCCGCGGAATGAGTTGCAGAGAATTCAAGATAACCAGAGCAAGGAAGCCAACCAGAAAATAAGGAAAAATAAAATGCCCTGATGTCTGCTTATTCTTCTTATTTCTAAAACTGATCGCAAATAGAAATAATATGGGCACCAGCATAAAAACCCGCACCAGTTTGACGATGATGGCAGTGTCGCCGGCCTCTTCCGAGATGCTGTATCCCGCACCCACCACTTGCGAAACATCATGGATTGTACCGCCGATCAATATTCCGGCCTGATGGTCGTCAATCCCCAAAAATCCAACCAGCACCGGATAGAAAATCATCGAGATTGTCCCCATGGCCGTAACCCCGACCACGGCTATCAGCGTATTATGCTCCAGCGTTTTTGATTTTGGCATTACCGTGGACAGGGCCAGAGCCGCAGACGCCCCGCAGATAGCTGTCGCGCCACCAATAAGTAACCCCTGCTCCCGATCCAGTTTTAACAGCCACGCCCATGCCACACCCGAGGCAATAACAATCCCGATGGCCGTTATCACCAGCGCGAGTGTCGTGCCACCAAGGGCGGTAAAATCAGATAACATAATACGTGCGCCAATCAGGCCAACCCCGATCCTCAATATGGACTGAGAGGTAAATTGCACGCCCTTTTTAGTTGGCCCTTCCTGAGACATAAAATGAAAGATCATACCCAGTAATAAACATAACAGCATGACGGGTGCTGTATAATGCTGCGCAATGAATTTGGCGGCAAGAGCCACTGTTGCACATATCAAAATACCGGGGATCAAGGCCCGCGCACGGTCCCATATAGGGTCTTTTTTATCACTGTCCTCGGGATAAAATCCTTCGATAGAATCCAGATAATCGTATTTTTTTAAATGTTCAATATTTTTCATAAAGACTATCTATTTCCACTGCTCATAATCAATGGGCGCATGGCAGTCAATATGGTTATCACTATCGGGCATGGGATATTTAAGACCCGTTGCACAATTGAACAGCAATACCCGCTCATCTCTACTAACCTGCCCCGTCTCCAGCGCCTTTTGCCAGGCGGCAAATGTGGCCGCACCTTCGGGACAGAGCAGAAACCCGTCCTTTTCGGCGACCATATCCCGTGCCTTAAAGATATGCTCGTCCGTAACCGCAATGGCAAAGCCGTTGCTTTCCCGAACCGCCCGCAGGATCAGGAAATCACCTACCGCCGCCGGAACCCTGATACCCCATGCGGTCGTATGGGCATCTTCCCACAGAGGCGCGTGTTCAACACCGTCTTCCCATGCCTTGACAATAGGCGCACAGCCCGTGGATTGCACCGCGACCATGCGTGGCCGTTTTGAGCCGATCCAGCCGATGG
>JAGLJX010000221.1 GCA_023142175.1 Emcibacter sp. | reverse complement strand
AGAAATGTCCAAACGGAATTTACTCAAGACGCACCTCTTATTAGGGGTCAGCACTTCTATTATTGGCATGAGCCAGATTACTCATGCTCAAACTGTAATTATCAAACCACTGAACAATTTGGATGAAATTGTTGTCACAGGAACGCTGATGCAAAAGCCTGCATTATCCACAAGCGTGCCAAAAGATACCGACGGACAACCATCCGCCGATGCGGGGGATTATCTTCGCAATATACCCGGCGTCACCAGTGGTCGCATGAGCGGTCATGCTTTGGAGCCAGTTATTCGCGGCCAAAGCAGAAGCCAGCTTAATATTATTAATGACGGCGCTTTCCTTGAAGGAGCTGGTCCAAACCGTATGGATACACCAGCTTCTTTTGCAGATATTGATACGGCGGACGTGGTTATCGTCCATCGCGGCTATCAGTCCGTACAGCATGGTCCGGGCGGCACCGGGGGGACGATCATTGTTGAACATCACGCCCCATCCTTCAAAAAGGGCCAGAATATTAAGGGCCGCATTGATGGTGCTTATGAAACCAATGGTGATATATGGAGCATGGCGGGGAATGTCTCTGCCCGTGCTGACAAATTATATATTCGCCTTAACGGCCATTATAAGGATGCCGGCAATTATGACGATGGTCATGGCAACGAAGTTCTGACCTCCTTCAAAGCTTATGGCGGCAGTGCAGAAGTTGGTTATAGCGATGACAATACATTGGTCAATTTCGGTATAAGTCACGAAGAAAGCCGCGACACTTTATTCCCCGGCGCTGGTATGGATTCCCCAGAAGGTAACGCAACCATCATGCGCGGGAACCTACGACATACATTTGATAATAGCTCCATTTTAAAAACCCTGAATATAAATTTATACCGCTCAAATGCCTATCATAAGATGAATAATTTTACCCTGCGGGATCGCATGATGATGTTTCGTCAGGCTGAATTGAACGCTGTTACCACTGGCGGAAAAATAGCCTTAGACTTAGAGATCAAGAATGCAAATATCAGCATAGGTTTGGATGTTAAAAATATCGATCATGATGGGTTGCGAAATGGTCATGATATGGATCGCACCAATATGGAACCCATACAATCTGTTCTTATCCCCGATGCTACCATAAATAATATTGGCTTATATGCCGAGGCTGTCTTGCCCCTGTCAGACAACTTACAGATCAAAACGGGTTTGCGTTTTGATAATGTAAAGTCGTCTGCAGACAAGGCCGATATGCAAAATAATCTGCTTATGATGGGCATGATGCCGATGTCACCCAATATGCTCTATAATATGTATTATGGCGTTATGTCCACTGATCAGACGGACAATAATCTTGGCGGCCTTCTTCGTGCTGAATATGATATAAGTGATGATGCCGCATTTTACATTGGAATCAGCCGCAGCAACAGAAGCGCCAATTCTGTTGAAAGATATATGGCAAGCTTGATGGGCAATATGACCATGCCTTCAGGTATGGTCATGAATATGAGTTGGATTGGCAATCCCACTTTAAACGCAGAGAAACATAATCAGCTTGATGCTGGTTTCGGCGTTAGAAAAGAAAACTGGAATTTTCTGTTTTCGGCATATTATGATGACATTGATGATTATATTTTTCGTGACCGCGCCCACGGGCAGGATAATATTCTCCTTGCCAATAATGCGTTGGTTTACCGGAATATTGATGCCCGCATTTGGGGCTTTGAGGTTGAGGCTAGCGCTAATATCACCAAAGAATTTACTATCTTTGGTAATATTTCATATACCAACGGCCATAATCAGGATTTGGATATCCCGCTCTACCAGATCCCGCCATTAGGTTATGACCTGACAGCTATATATAAAAAGGGTCTCTGGTCGATAGGAAGTCATCTGCGCGGAGCCTTCAAACAAAGCCGCATTGATACCAACCCTATGATAGGTAGTGGACGGGATGCGGGCGAAACCGATGGATATGCTGTAATTGATATATTTGCGTCCGTTAAAATAATGGAAAATACCAAAATTCGGCTTGGGGTTTCCAACCTGTTTGATACATTTTATGTCAACCATTTAAACCGGGAAAGCCTTAATGATGCATCGACCATAAGGGTAAATGAACCGGGGCGGTCTTTCTATTTACGCATCAAATCGGAATTCTAACTTTAAAGGGGGAGGCTTCTAATTAGAAAATTAGACTGGCTCCCCCTGATGATACCCGCTATACTTGATTGGATATAGATTCGATGACACATAGTGACTTAAGTAGATAATGGAACAATGACCAAAACCATAATTCAATACGACAACATGGTACAAATGGCACTTCTCTCCGTTGTAAGAGACGTTTTGCAAAATACCGCTGAAGACGGGCTGCCCGGAGATCATCATTTTTACATTACCTTTAGCACCAACCATCCAAAAACTAGCATCCCCGCTTATCTGAGGGAACGTTACCCCGATGAAATGACCATTGTGGTTCAAAATCAATATTCAAACCTTGTGGTTGATGATAATCATTTTGAAATATCCCTGAGCTTCAACAGCAAGCTGGAGCATCTCTATGTTCCGTTTCTGGCACTGGAAGGTTTTTTTGACCCCAGTGTGGATTTCGGTCTGCATTTTAATGCCGCCGAAGTCGATAATGACAATACGGAAGAACTGCCCAGCATCATCGAAGCCGCCGATGATCAGGAAGATAATGAAAACACAGATAATGTGGTTACGCTGGATACCTTCAGAAAAAAATAACCCTGAGAACCCCAGAGAACAATTGTAAAATATTTCCCCAAAAATAAAAAAAGCAGGACCCGCTTTCGCAAATCCTGCTCAATTTTTTTAAGCTAATATAGCTGTATACCTTTAAACAATATTACAACCTATTATACCCTATTTATTATTTTTATAATAATCTGCCTAACTACCTTGGAGCGTTGCACTTAGTTAATAATAGTTATTAAACTCAACAAAAACAACGATTTTCCTCCTTTATTTTAGTATAATTAGCCTAATTTGTACATAGAAAATTACAACCACAAGGACGTGTTAAGCCTAAGACGTTGTTATATAATACAACTTTTCACTAATAAACAATCACATATAGGCCTTACGGCCTAATTTAATTCGGCGAAACCACGCTTGAACGCAAAATTCCTTGGCCTTTATGGTCAAAACAGTTACTAACGTAATAACCAGTTTAACCAATTCGGATGGATAAAATGACCGAGCTTAATTATACAGATATGTTCCCTTTGACGGATGGAGACACAACCTACCGGAAAATCACATCTGACTACGTCTCTACCGTGGAAATAGATGGAAAAGTAATATTAAAAGTGGCACCAGAAGGCCTGCGTCTTCTTGCGAAAGAAGCCATGCGCGATATTGCCCACCTCCTGCGTCCTGCTCATCTGCAACAGCTCTCGAATATTCTCAAAGACAAGCAAGCCTCTGACAATGATAAATTTGTTGCCACCGAACTTCTGAAAAATGCCAATATTGCCGCAGGCATGGTCCTGCCCGGTTGTCAGGATACCGGAACCGCCATAGTGATGGGCAAAAAAGGCCAGTTCGTCTGGACAGAAGGCGATGACGGCGAGGCCCTTACCCAAGGCGTTATTGATACCTATGTAGGCACAAATCTGCGCTACTCACAGCTCGCACCCCTCAGCATGTTTGACGAGGT
>JAGLJX010000220.1 GCA_023142175.1 Emcibacter sp. | reverse complement strand
AGTGAGAAGAAGTCTATGGAAGACAATCGTAATTTTATAACTGCTATTGTGCTGACGATGGTTATTTTACTGGGATATTCATATTTTTATGATGCCCCAAGGCAGCAGGCCATAGAAGAGGCCCGCCAGCAGCAGTTGATCGTGGAAGCGGAACAAAAAGGCGAGGAACTTCCCGACTTTGGTGCAAGCACAGATGTTTCGACAGATATTCCGGGTCCGACGGAAACCGTACAGATTCCCGTTGACCGGACGGAAGTTGTCAGTGACCGCGCAAAAATCACCATTAACAGCCCCCATGTCCATGGCTCTATCGCGCTGAAGGGTGCGCGTATAGATGATCTGACCCTGTCTGATTATAAAGAAACGCTGGATGAGGATTCCAAGGATGTAGCGCTCCTTAATCCGGCGGGTACGGATGGGGCTTATTTTGTTGATTTCAGCTGGAGTGTTGCCGGCGGCAAAGGGCCGGACAATAATTCTGTCTGGACAGCGGACAGTGACGTTCTGAATGCGGGCAGTGATGTTACCTTGACGTGGGATAATGGCGCCGGGCTTTTGTTCAGCCGCACTATTGCCCTTAATAAGGATTATATGTTCACGGTCACTCAGAAAGTGACAAACACAACGGATGATGCGGTTAAAGTCGCTCAATATGGGCAGGTCGTCAGACAAGGCCGCCCTAAAGGACAGGCACTCTATATCCTTCATGAAGGCCCTATGTGGTCACTGGATGAAGGCATCGAGGAATTTACCTACTCAGACCTTGAAGATCTGGAGAAAAGAGAGAAAAATTCAGCTAAAAGCACCGATGGTGGCTGGGTTGGGATTACCGATAAATATTGGCTGGTAGCCCTGATTCCGGATCAGAATAAAGATTTCAGTGCGGAAATTTATCGCCGGGGTGACGAGCTTTCGGAAAAATTCTATACCAATTTTTTCCATAACTGGACCGCACTGCAAGCCGGGGAAAGCTATCAGGAAAAATCCCGTCTGTTTGCTGGTGCCAAGAAAGTTTCCCTGTTGGATCAATATACTGAGGTCGAAGATGTCAAAATGTTAAACTACGCCATTGACTGGGGTATGTTTTACTTCCTGACCAAACCGATCTTTTATCTTCTGGAAATACTTTATGCCTTTGCCGGCAACTTTGGTGTTGCTATCCTGCTGCTGACTGCAATCGTCAAGCTCGCCCTGTTTCCACTGGCGAACAAGGGCTATAAGTCCATGAATAAAATGAAGGTTCTGCAGCCAAAAATGCAGGCCCTGAAAGAAAAATACGGTGATGATAAAACCAAAATGCAGCAGGCCACAATGGAGCTTTATAAAAAGGAAAAGGTAAATCCGGTCTCCGGCTGCCTGCCCATGTTCCTTCAGTTTCCGGTGTTCTTCGCGCTCTATAAGGTGCTTTATGTGACCATTGATATGCGCCACGCGCCTTTCTTTGGCTGGATCAAGGATCTGTCCGGGCCGGATACCATGTTGGTTACCAACCTGTTTGGCCTGATCCCTTGGGAACCAACCGGATTTCTGGCCTTGGGTATACTGCCGATCTTCATGGGCTTTACCATGTGGCTACAGATGCAGATGAACCCGTCTTCGGGCGACCCCATGCAGCGCAAGATAATGCTGTTCATGCCCATCATTTTCACCTTCATGCTGTCGCAATTTTCCGTCGGCCTGGTGATCTACTGGACCTTCAGTAATGTTTTGGGTATCCTGCAACAATGGATATTGATGCGGCGGGCTGACCAGATACCGGCCCAGACCAAGGCCTGATTAATGGGTGACCTGACAGAGGAAGAAACAGCTGGACAAGCTGAACAGGAAAGACTTGAAAGAGGCCGTCTTTTATTTGCCAAGCGGGCCGAGTTTCTTCTGGGCGTGGTGGCGTTGGAGCATTTGCCGCCTGCGGATATGGTGGAAATATCTTTTGCCGGACGTTCCAATGTGGGTAAATCTAGCCTGCTTAATGCATTGACCGATCAGAAGGGTCTGGCGCGAACTTCTAATACGCCGGGTCGTACTCAGGAAGTGAATTTTTTCGCTCTGGGTAAGAAGGGCGAGGACGGGCTTTATCTCTCTGATCTGCCGGGCTATGGTTATGCCAAGGTTTCACGCTCATTGGTTAAGGCATGGACCAAGCTTCTGAGAAGTTATCTCAGGGGTCGTCCTAACCTGAGGCGGGCATTTGTGTTGGTGGATGGCCGTCACGGAATTAAGGACAGTGACCGTGAAATCATGTCTATGATGGATGAATGTGCGGTTTCTTATCAGATTATCCTGACAAAAGTTGACAAATTAAAGAAAACGGAGCAGGAAAAGATAGTAGCAAAAACCAAAGTTGAGATTGCAAAGCGTGTGGCGGCCCACCCCGATATTATTTCGACCAGCTCAGCCAAGGGTGTTGGCATAGATGATTTGCGGGCCACAATTGCTGATCTTGTTTATGGGAATTAGGGTATTATGACGGATAAAATGACATCAAAGCTAGACAAGCAAAAAGCCAGCTGGATCAAAAAAGCCAGTATTCTGTCGGAGGCTTTGCCCTATATGCGGCGTTATAGTGGCCGGACCATTGTCATTAAATATGGCGGTCATGCCATGGGTGATAAGCATTTAGCTGATAGTTTTGCCCATGATATTGTACTGATGAAGCAGGTGGGCATGAATCCCATCGTGGTGCATGGTGGTGGCCCCCAGATTGGCCGGATGCTGGACCGGTTAAAAATTGAAAGCTCCTTCATTGATGGCTTGCGGGTCACAAGCAAGGCCACTGTTGAGGTGGTGGAGATGGTGCTGTCGGGTAATATCAATAAAGCCATTGTCGGGGCTATCAATGGCGTTGGCGGCCATGCGGTCGGCCTGAGCGGCAAGGATAATAATCTCGTGACCGCAGAACCCCTGCGCCGGACGAAAAAAGATCCGGACTCACAGATTGAACAGGTTCTTGATCTGGGCTATGTGGGCTACCCTAAGCATGTTAATGCGGAATTCCTTAAGGTATTTAAAGGTACTAATATCATTCCGGTAATCGCCCCAATAGCGCTGGGCGAGGACGGCGAGACATATAACATCAACGCCGATACCATGGCCGGGGCGCTGGCCAGTGCGGTGAAAGCCGAACGCCTGTTACTGCTGACGGATGTTGCGGGTGTGCGGGATAGTGAGATGCGCCTATTGACGGATCTGGATGAGACCCAAACTCAGGCCCTGATTAAAGAAGGCACAATTCATGGCGGCATGATCCCGAAGGTGGATACCTGTGTTCATGCGGTTGAGAAGGGTGTTGGTGGTGCGGTTATTATTGACGGGCGGGTGGAACATGCCCTGCTGTTGGAACTATTTACCGAGCATGGCGTCGGCACATTGATCCGCAAGAAAAAATAACGTTAGCCCCCTTCATAGAGTGCCAGATCATATCCCATTTCAACTTCTGACAGGGGAAAGTCACAGCCGTCTTTGGCGTTAAGGATCAGATTGGACGGAATGCAGGCTATCTCAAGCTGAATCTTTATGGCAGTCCTCATGTTAAGCTCACTGCGCCATGCCAATGCGACAACACGGCGGGCCTTTTTGCTTTTAATAATTTTGCGCACTGAATCCGCAGGCATTTTAGACATTTCCGACAGACAGATATACAACAGCTCTTTCTGGCGGTTTTTGATTGTATTTTCAATGAAGGCATCATCGAGAAGGCCTTGTTCATAAAACTTGCGGGCCTGATTTTCCAGGGTATCTGTTGTTTTATTATCAACGGGGGTTTCCTTGATACGGCTTCTTACCTTCCGCAGGAGATCATCTGCAACATTCTTATCAAGGTCATAGGAGCTGATCATCTGACTCACCAGTGACGAGGCAACAAAAGAGGCTATGCGCCTGATGGCCCGAATAGACAAGCTCGCACAATTGACCAGCGGTTGATGAAGCTCTTCAATTTTTGTGGCCTGATCAATGATCGCATCCAATGTACCTTCCCTGATCTGAGCATTTTTATTGGCCAGCAAAGCCGAAACTGCCGGAATATCAAGGGATGAGGTGATGGCATCTGAGAGTTCTTCATCCACATGGGGCCTTTGGGCAATGGCTTTCAAGGCACCGTCTACTGTCGTGGCCGCAATGATTTCTTTTAGATCAGCGGTGCTGAGCAGGGGGGAATATTCCAGAACCGGAGAGCAGACTTCCAACTGGTCATCACCCGCAAGCTGCATGATGATATGTTTGGGAACACAATCAAATGTTTTCAGCTCTTCAGATATAATGCGCCGCACTTGGGGAAACTGGTCACTGGCCAGTGTTTCCAGAATTTCGATTGCTTTCTCGCGGATTTTGGTCACTTCAGATTCGGCGAGATCAGGCATCATGCGAGAAATTTTCCGGGCAAGTTCCTGACGTACTTCCACATCTTCATCTTTAACCAATACAGAATTGGCTTGATGCGGTGTGCTTGTATTAACAGCAATTTTCCGGCGCACTTCGGCGGATTTGTCCGTTGCCAGATAATAGAGTATTTCCGGGTCTGTATCTCTGTGATCGGCGAGTTTATGCTTGTCTTGATTATTCTTTTTTTCCAATGCCTCTCTGGCTTCTTCATAGGAATATCGTTTTTTGGAATCGCCAAATAACAGCCGCATGATATTTTTAAGCATCGGGATAACTTTCTGAGTCGTATTCTTCATCTGTTTTGTCTTTAAATTCTCTGCCATCGGCGCCAAACATCACACAATTGGCTTTGCCATTGTTTTTTGCCTGATAAAGGGCTTTATCGGCTTTTTCCATCAACTCATCATATGTCTGTTCAGCATTGGGGTCAGATAAAGCAACGCCTATTGAGATAGAAATCTGTGGACCGTCTACATCTGCAAGACGCGCAAGTCTTGCGCCGGCTACGATAAAATTATAAGCTTTAAGGTGAATATTTCCTCTGGGGATTTCGTCCAGCCAGATGGCAAATTCATCACCGCCTAGCCGTGCTGAATAGTCTCCCACCCGGGTGTTTTCTCTTATGATATGCGCCAACTCCTTAAGAATCATATCACCATGAGCATGACCTCTGGTGTCATTTACATTCTTGAAGTTATCCAGATCTATATACAGCAGAGCGCCATCCATCCGGCTTCTTTTCTGGTTCTGGATGCGTTTCTTGATTTCCTGTGCAAAGGCCCGCCGATTTAACAGGTTTGTCATTTCATCGGTGAAGGCTCTTTTTTGCAGTTCTTCATGGGTGATGACCTGCTCCAGGGCGATTCCCAGATGGTTGGTGATGCCATTAAATAACTGGATTTCATCCTCATTCCATTCTGTCCCCATATTCCGGATCAGCACAATGACCCCATTATCCTCGGAATGATGGTTAGTGATGCCAAACAGGATTTGGTAATTTTTAATCTGCATTATGCCTGTTTTACTTGGGACGGCTTGCGGGTCGGACCATAATGACATGGCTTTTTGACACAAAGTATAAATAAGGTCCGTGTCGGATATGTTGCCCTGTTGTTGCTTAACCTCGGCCTTGAAATTACCATCTGCAAGTTTTGTTTTCTGAATGATGAAACTGCTATCTGAGGCGATACCTTCCATGGTTGCGTTCAGGGCATTTTCCAGCATATCCGTTGGTGTGACCATATCTCGGATTGAAGATACAATTTTATTAAGAATATGTTCGCGTTTATGTGTGCGTCGCAAGACAGCCTCCCTTTCGCGTATATGAGTAATATCTCGGCAAACACCGCGTGCACCTTGCCATTTAGCCTGATTGTCCAATATGGGAACGGCGGATACCAGCAGGCATGCCATGGAGCCATCTGCGCGTTTGAGCCATAGCTCCATCTCATTAACTTTATTCATGGTATCGAAGGGGTTTCTTTCTTCCCCGCCGATGATCATTTCACGGGAATTTTTCCCGTTTAGTTCATAAGCTGTGTAACCCAGAATACCCTTGGGAGAGACATAAATAAAGTTCCCGCTACAATCAGTCTCCCACGCGAAATCAGTGGAACAGCTTACCAAGTCTTTGAACATTTGTCGAGATTCAACCAGCGCGTTGGTCAGGTTATATTCAATTGTGGTCTCGCGTCCAAATAGAAATACTAATGGTGCGTCATCTGCCTGTTCTTGCTTTAAAGGAAAGGCGTAAAGGTCATAATGGCGCAAACCGTCACTTTCTTTCAGCGTTGCTTTTTGTGTATCCGGACAAACATTGGTTAGGCACCTTGAAATCATAGCTTTAAGGTGGGCCTCCTTTTCATCAATGGGGCCCAACAGACTTTTTGCAAAAACATTGTGATATTTAACGACCATATCACCATCCACTAACAATGCCGGCCCCGGAAACATATCAACCATAACTGATGGTTCAAATTGACAAGAGGGCGGTAATGTTAGTAGCTTTTTTTTGTCTTCATCTTTTGCATTTAGCAAAACACGTGCAATATTAGATTTCATATTTTAGATACTCAAGGTTTATAGACAACGACTTAGCTAGGATCCATGTTATATGATTAGCCTTAACAAGTCGTAAAATTTGCAGGAGAGTTGTATTGGGTGCCAAATTGGACGTGACCCGCATAGATTTTTGGATTTTTGATCTGGATAACACATTATACCCGGCTGAAAATAATCTGTTTTCCCAGATAGACAAACGCATGGGCGGGTTCATCTCCAAAAAATTTGATTTGTCACTTGATGAGGCAAGAGCATTACA
The DNA here is from genome assembly GCA_023142175.1 of Emcibacter sp. Next base: position 7,704 of record JAGLJX010000220.1, on the reverse strand, counting down.
GAAGAAATATTTTCATACTCATGGCACCACGCTCAAGGGTTTAATGACCGAACATGATGTTTTTCCGCAGGATTATCTGGACTATATCCATGATATTAACTTTGATGTATTGCAAAAAAATAACGCCTTGAAAGCGGCCCTTAACAGCCTGAATGGGGTAAAGATCGTCTATACCAATGCATCCCACGATTACGCCCGGAAGGTCATGGAGAAGATTGGAATTGAGGATGTGTTCAGGGATGTCTTTGACATTGAATCTGCCGAATTTAATCCAAAACCAGATCCGAAAAGTTACCATAAACTGGTGCGTGACCTGGGCGTGGACCCGAAGAAATCTATCATGGTGGAAGACATCGCCCGTAATCTTGTTCCGGCAAGTGATATGGGCATGAAAACAGTCTGGATTCCCACGGGCCATAGATGGTCGGCAGAGGGAGCAGGGCCGCAGCATATCGACCATACCGTGCCGGACCTGACAGAATGGCTGAAATCTCTGGGAAAACATTGACAGTTTACGGCTAATCAGTATTGTCTGGAAAAGTTAGCCACAACGTAAATCACAGGAAAAAGATATGACCGACCAGTCATTGGAAAATACAATTGATCAGGCTTGGGAGAATCGGGCAGAGATAAACTCATCCACCACGGGTGATGTTCGGGAAGCCGTGGACCATGCTCTTAACTTATTGGATAGTGGCAAGGCCCGTGTTGCCGCAAAGGAAAATGGTGAGTGGGTCGTGCATCAATGGCTGAAAAAGGCCGTATTATTATCCTTCAGCCTTAATGAGATGAAGATCATCAAGGGCGCGCCGGGGGAAAATGCCAACTGGTATGATAAAGTGCCGTCAAAATTTGAAGGCTGGGACAAAGAACGCTTTGATCAGGCCGCATTTCGGGCCGTGCCAAGTGCCATTGTCCGTCATTCCGCCTATATAGCGCCGGGGGCCGTTTTGATGCCGTCCTTCGTTAATCTGGGGGCTTATGTGGGTGAGGGAACCATGGTCGATACATGGACCACCGTTGGCTCCTGCGCCCAGATCGGCAAGAATGTTCACCTGTCCGGCGGTGTTGGCATCGGTGGGGTGTTGGAGCCTTTACAGGCCGGCCCCGTGATCATTGAGGATAATTGCTTCATTGGCGCCCGTTCAGAGGTGGCCGAGGGCGTTATCGTCGAAGAGGGCGCGGTGCTGAGCATGGGCGTATATATCGGTGCGTCCACCAAAATTATAGACCGGGCAACCGGTGAGATATTCATGGGCCGCGTGCCTGCATACAGCGTTGTAGTATCGGGCTCCATGCCGGGCAAGCCTTTGCCTGATGGCTCGCCGGGGCCAAGTCTTTATGTGGCGGTTATTGTTAAGCGTGTAGACGCCCGTACCCGCTCTAAAACTTCCATCAATGAACTGTTGAGGGACTAATGAACATCGATGCGGTAAAACTCACTCAGGATCTGATCCGCTGCCCCAGCATAACCCCGGCCGATGCCGGTGCGCTGGATGTGCTTCAGGCTGCCTTGGAAAGCTTGGGCTTTGCCTGTACCCGTTTACCCTTTGCAGAGGATGGCACCCCGACCATAGATAATCTCTATGCCCGTTTGGGCAATGGGGCCCCGAATTTTTGTTTTGCCGGACATACGGACGTGGTTCCCGTGGGTAATCAAGACCAGTGGCAGAATGATCCATTCGCCGGTAGCATAAACGGTGGTGCGATCTTTGGACGCGGAGCTTCGGACATGAAGGGGGGAATTGCTGCCTTTGTATCTGCTGTATCGGGGTTTGTTGAAAATAATGATGATTTTGACGGCTCTATCAGTTTCCTGATCACGGGGGATGAAGAAGGTCCGGCGGTTAACGGCACTATCAAGATGCTGAACTGGCTCGAAGAGAATGGTGAAAAACTGGACTATTGTCTGGTGGGAGAGCCGACCAACCCCGGCAAGGTCGGCGATATGGCCAAGATCGGGCGGCGCGGCAGCCTAAATGTTAAATTAACGGTTAAGGGGACTCAGGGCCATGTGGCTTACCCTGATCTTGCTGATAATCCCATACCGCGACTGGTGCGGATGCTGGACGGGCTTCTGGCGCGGAAACTGGATGGGGGCAACGAACATTTTCAGTCGTCCAACCTTGAAATTGTCTCTGTCGATGTGGGCAATAGCGCCAGCAATGTAATTCCGGCACAGGCCGTGGCGCGCCTCAATATCCGCTTTAACAATGAGCAGACGGATCAGGGTTTGCAGGACTGGATAAGGACTGTTTGTGATGGGGTTGGTGGTGACTTTGATCTGCATATGAAAGCTTCCGGTGATGCCTTCCTTACCGCTCCGGGAACATTAAGCCAATTGATTACGGATGCGGTAAAAAAAATTACAGGCCGGACAGTGGAGCTAAGCACATCCGGCGGCACGTCCGATGCCCGCTTCATTAAAAACCATTGTCCGGTATCAGAATTTGGTCTGGTTAATAAAACCATGCATAAAGTTGATGAATGCGTTAGCCTTGAAGAGCTTGATCAGTTGACGAAAATTTACAGTGAAATTTTGAGGGCCTTTTTCAAAAGGTAACATGATGGAAAAAAACAATTCTCTTCTAAATCATTTTACGCAATCGCTTAACGGCGCATGGCAGTTCGTTAAACTCAATCCCCGCGCCATGGAATATTTTGATACCTCGGCGGAGGCTTTCTGGAAATCCTTCTGGGCGATTGCCCTGCTTGCACCCGTATTCTTCATCGGTCTGAGCTTTAATCCCGAAACGGTTGAGGTTGAAGGGTTTGTAATTTCACCAACAGCCCGTACCATCGAGTTTTTTCTGCGATTGCCGCTCCTTGCACTGGTGATGGTGTATTTTACCAAATTCTTGAAAATTGATGCCTATTATTCCAATATGATCATTGCTTTCAATTGGTTATGGGTTGTGGCAAATTACATCATCCTGCCCTTGTCCATATTGATCAATCTAGGAATATTGCCCGCCGCTGCCGGAATTATCGTGATGGCAGTGATGCTTTATCTGGAACTTTATGTGACATGGTTTATGTTCCGGCAATCTCTCAAGATCGGCGGCTGGCTGGCCTTTGGCGTGATGGTCTTCAAACTCCTGTTCACCCTGTCCGTGATGCAGCTCATTATTAGAGTTTTTTAGTTAGGTAATAGGGCTGGTACCTTATTTCATTTTTCGCTGGTCATTCATTCATCAATTATCGAACTATTTCAAAATATGTCGCTGCCATCTTTTGTGTGACCTCAACCACTTTTGAGCCATCATATGAGCTTCTTCAATTTGATCGGGGGTCATTTCTTTAGAAAAAAAATCTTTTGTTTTTTTTGCCTTTGCTAAACCATCTGAAAGATGGATAAAATTTGCAATGTCGATCCACATATAGGCTTTGATTTTGTCCTTGGGCGTTCCGGAGCCATACCAATAAATTTTAGCCATAGCAGTTGGCGCATTCTGATCCCCTTCTTCAGCAGCCAGAGAATACCACTTGAGGGCCTTTGCATAATCTTTTTTGACGATCTTAGCATCTTTGTATCCACCCCTTCCATTATGATATATCCATCCGATATTAAATTTGGCTGTTATATTTCCTTGCTCGGCTGATTTTTTAAACCAATAAAGAGATTTTTCAGGGTCTTTGTCTATACCACTGCCTTTTAGATACATGACGCCCATTCTGAATTGAGATATTGAATTTCCCTGCTTGGCCGATGCTAAATGCCATTTAGCCGCTTTTTCATTGTTTCTTTTTATTCCCCTGTGGCCATTATATAATTCTCCCAGTTGGAATTGTGCCTCGCCATGGCCTTGTTCAGCAGCAATGTGGAACAATTTAAGGGCCTCTTCTTTCCCTATCATGTTGGACTTGTCGTTCAGGTACAATAAGCCTAATGAATATTTGGCTTCAATATGCCCTTGGTCTGCCGCTAATTTGATCCATTTGAGGGATTCGGTGTATTCTGGTGTTTTTCGATAAGAGTATGTCTTTGGAAGAAACATTTTGCCAAGTTCATACTGAGCCTCCTTATCACCTAGTTCTGCTGCCTTGAGGAATTCGTTGTAGGCGGTTTTTAAATCTTTTTTCTCAAGGGCTATTTTACCCTTATTGTAATCTGCGTTAGCATTAAGGATACCAAGGATTAGGCAAAATAATGCCACAAGAATCTTAATTGAATAATAGCTCAAGATGTTGTCCCCTATGATAAATTTTATGAGTAGGTGACGAGAGTATCAGAATAATCCACGCCGGTAAAATATAATCCATCCGGCGGAGCGTTATGGGCGAGGGCATTACGGTCGCGTGCTTCGAGGGATTTGTGCAGGTCTTCCATAGTCCATTTTCCACGTCCCACATAATAGAGCGAGCCGACCATGGAGCGCACCTGATGATGCAGGAATGAGCGGGCTGAAGTGTGGATATAGATATTTTCGCCCTCTCTGTACACATCAAGATGATCAAGAGTTTTTAAGGGGGATTTGGCCTGACATTCCACGCTGCGGAAGGTGGTGAAGTCATGATGACCGACCAATACCTGTGCGGCCTCATGCATCACTTCCGCATCCAGGGGAAATTTCACATGCCATGCCCGGTCGGCCTGAAAAGTCAACGGCGCCCGGCGGTTGATGATGTGATAACGGTAATAGCGCCTTGTGGCCGAAAACCTGGCTTCAAATTCGGAAGTGACCTGTTCAGACGCCAACACCGAAACTGGCTGATATTTCAAATGAAAATTAAGCGCGTCCATGACCTTATAGGCGGGATATTCCTGTGGCAAGTCCACATGACAGACCATGCCAACGGCGTGAACCCCGGCGTCCGTACGGCCCGCGCCTTGGAATTTCACATCCGCGTGGCAGAATTTTTTGGCCGCTTCCGCCAATATGCCCTGTACAGATTTTCCATTATCCTGTTTCTGCCAGCCGACAAGTCCGGTGCCAAAAAATTCCAGCGTTAATTTATAACGATAGAGGGTTTTGTCTTCTGTCATGAGAAAACCGTCCCCAGCGGTAGTTGCAACCCACGTTGGAGGTCTTCTGCTGACATGGGGCCTTTGCCTGCCCTTTGGGCTTTGAGAATTTTTAACGACTGCCCATCACCACAGGCAATGGTCATGGGGTGAGCAACAAGACTTGCCGCATCACCCTTATTCGCGCTAATTTCAGCTTCCAGTATCTTGATCCGAATGTCACCGGCCATGCAGTAAGCGCCGGGGAAGGGGCTAAGGCCGTGAATATGGTTACGTAAATCCTGAGCCGACCTGCTCCAGTCTATTTTAGCCTCTTGCTTGTCGATTTTATGGGCATAGATGACGCCCTCCTTGGCTTGCGTCATGGGCGGCATAATGCCAGATACATAGCCTTCCAGAGCCGGTAGAATGGCTTTGGCCCCAAGGGCTTTCAGCCTGTCATGAAGGCTGCCTGTGGTGTCGGTGGCTAGGATGTGAGTTTTTCGCTCCAAAATAACCTGACCCGTATCAAGCCCTTGTTCCATAAGCATTATGTTAACGCCAGTTTCCTCATCGCCAGCCATGATTGCTCGGTGGATGGGGGCGGCACCACGCCAGCGCGGCAGCAGGGAGGCATGAATATTCAGGCAGCCATATTTTGGCGCGGCTAAAATTTCTTTGGGTAGTAACAAGCCATAAGCCACCACCACCGCAGCATCTAATTCGAGGGCGGCGAACCGCTCCTGTTCTTCGGCTGATTTCAGGCTTTTTGGCGTATGAACCGGAATATTCAGGCTTTCAGCCAGAATTTGTACGGGTGAGGGCCGTTCTTTTTTACCGCGACCCGCGCGGCTTGGGGGCTGGCTGTAAACCGCAACCACATCATGATCACTGTCCACAAGGGCCTGCAGAATATCAACAGAGAAATCAGGAGTTCCCATGAAGGCCAGTCTCAACACTCAATCCTCCTTGACCAGTTTTTTAACTTTGCGCACCGCCATGGATTTTTTCAGGGATGACAGATAATCGATGAAGACAATGCCATTCAGATGATCTATTTCATGCTGAATACAGGTGGAGAACAGGCCGGTCGCATGGACGTCCTGCTCAACGCCGTTGTAATCAAGATAAGTGATCTTACATTCTGCGGGCCGGTCAATATCGGCATATTGTTCCGGCACACTCAGACAACCCTCGTTATAGGTGGCTAATTCTTCGGATGTCCACGTGATCACTGGATTGACATAAAACTGTGGATTCGGCTCTTGGTCTTCTTCGGCTAAATCCATGACCAGAAGGCGGATCGGATGCCCTACCTGAACCGCGGCAAGACCGATGCCGGGTGCGGCATACATGGTTGCCAGCATATCATCCATGAGTGCCCGCAACTCATCATTCACCGTCTTTACCGGAGTGGAGACGGTTTTTAGAAGCGGGTCTGGTACTGTTACAATTGGTAATATGGCCATTTTTTCCTGATCACTTTTTTTGTCTTTCGATTTGTAGGTAATATGATACGCTCCAATCGTCAAGGTAATGATAGTAAATATAGGGGCTTTTTTAGTATGGATCAGACAATATTGATCATCGGTATGGGAATTTTGCTGATGGGGGGGGTAATCTTTCTGCTGGTCAAAGTCATGGGGCGCGGCAACCGGGAACTGGCGACACAGTTGGCGGAAAACAGGAATGATTCAAATGCCCAGATGCAGCATATGTTGCAGGTCACGGCATCTTTAGAAGGTCGCCTGAGCCAGATGTCAGAGCAAACGGCTAAAGACACGGCGCAGATGAACCGCACGCTGGCGGAACGGTTGGACAAGGTCAGCCATCGCATGGGCGAAAGCCTGGAAAAGACCAACAAGAATACCACAGAGTCTCTGGGCGAGCTTAAGGTCAGGCTTGCGGTCATTGACGAGGCGCAGAAAAATATCACCAAGCTCAGCGGCCAGATGATGAGCCTGCAGGATATTCTGGATAATAAGCAGGCGCGGGGGGCGTTCGGGGAAATTCAACTGAATGATCTGGTCAGTCAGATCCTGCCGCCCAGTGCCTATGCCTTTCAGGCGCAGATGAGCAATGGCAGGCGAGCGGACTGCCTGATCAAACTGCCTAATCCACCGGGGTCAATCGTGGTTGATGCCAAATTCCCGCTGGAAAGCTATCATCTGCTGCGTAATGCGGAAAATGATGGGCAGAAAAAGGCCGCGATCAGCAGGTTTAAGTCCGATATTCTGAAACATGTGAAGGATATTTCGGAAAAATATATCATCAATGGCGAGACAGCGGAATCGGCGCTGATGTTTCTGCCTAGCGAGGCGGTTTATGCGGAACTGCATGCAAGCTTTTCCGATGTGGTGGAAAAATCCTACCGGGCCAAGGTCTGGATTGTCAGCCCGACCACCCTGATGGCGACCCTGAATACGGTGCGGGCGGTATTGAAAGATGCCCGGATGCGCGAGCAGGCCGGGGTGATACAGAAAGAGGTTGTCACCTTATTGCAGGATGTGGAGCGGCTGGACGGGCGGGTTAACGATTTGAGAAAACATTTTAATCAGGCCGACAAGGATATAGAAAAAATTTCCACCTCGACCCGCAAGATCACCAGTCGCGGCGAAAAGATAGAAGGGCTGCAACTGGAAGAGGGCGAAGCACCCGAAGCGGCGATTGGATCTCCCATAAAGAAGCCCGACCAGATTTAACTGGTCAGGCTTTAATTCAAAGTCTATTTACCCTAGCTGAGTTTGGTGATGAATTCA
>JAGLJX010000022.1 GCA_023142175.1 Emcibacter sp. | reverse complement strand
ATTTATACTGGTCTGCGCAAGACCCCGCGACAGATAGCCGAGGCGGCATCAAATGAGAATGTGGATGTCATCGGGCTATCCAGTATGGCGGGTTCTCACATTCCATTTTGTGAGAAATTAAAACCACTGCTGAAAGAATATGATCTGGAAGACAAGCTGTGGATCATTGGCGGAAATGTACCGACAAAGGACCATGAAGAGCTTAAGGGTATGGGGCTGGATGCCATCTTCCCGACAGGCAGTCACTTTGATGATATTATTGATTACATCAAGAACCGTTATCGGCAATTGGCATAGAGAGTAGAATTATGACACAGGATAAAATCATAAATGAATCCGGCATAGAGGTAAAAGAGCTTTACACCCAAGCCGATGTGGATGCATCCGGTGGGGTGGATATGGTCGGCCTTCCCGGTCAATATCCCTTTACCCGCGGCATTCATAAAGAAATGTACCGCAAGCGTCCCTGGACCATGCGCCAATATACCGGCTTTGCCAATGCCAAGGACACTAACGAGCGGTTTCATTATCTGATTGAAAATGGACAGACTGGGCTTAATGTGGCCTTTGACTTACCGACCCAGACCGGACTTGATACCGACGATCCCATGGCCGAAGGCGAAGTGGGACGGGTTGGTATGGCGGTCGATACCCTGCGCGATTTCGAGATTGCTTTTGACGGTATTGATCTTGAGAAGATTACTGTGTCCCTGACCATTAACGGTTCGGCAGCTATCCTGATTGCCATGTATCTGGCCATGGCGGAAAAGCGCGGTTATGACGTTAAAAAAATGCGCGGCACAGCCCAGAATGATATTCTGAAAGAATTTATCGGGCGCGGCACCTGGATTTTCCCCGTAGAACCTTCGATTAAACTGGTGGGTGATACCATTGAATATTGCGCTAAAAATGCGCCGAAATACAGTCCTGTCAGCGTTTGCGGTTACCATATCCGTGAAAGCGGGGCGACACCGGAACAGGAAATGGCCTATGCTTTCTGCATCGCCAAGGCTTATGCTGATGATATGTTAAAGCGCGGCCTTCATATTGATGAATTCGCCGGACGCTTAAGCTATAACTTCAATATTTTTGGCAATCTGTTTGAGCAGGTGGCAAAATTCCGTGCGGGTCGTGGACTGTGGGCTAAGATTATCAAGGAAGATTACGGCGCTAAAGACCCCAAATCCATGTGGCTTCGCATGATTGCCGCCGGTGGTGGTGGTGGTCTGACCATTGAACAGCCGGAAAATAACATCGTGCGCGGGGCTTATTATGCCCTGATTAGTGCATTGTCCGGCGCGCAGACTATGGCGCTATGCTGTTATGATGAGGCCTATACTATTCCATCTGAATATGCTCAGCGTATCTCACTGCGTACCATGCAGATGCTGATCGAGGAAATGGGTATGTGCGAGACGGTTGATCCTCTGGCGGGGTCTTATTATGTGGAAACCATGACCAATAATATGCGCAAGAAAATGGAAGAAACCATGGCCGAGGTCGAGGCCGAAGGCGGCATCATCAAGATGGTGGCCGAAGGTACGATCCAGTCCAAAGTTTCCGCACAGGCATATGGTATGCAAAAAGACATTCAGTCCGGTGCCTTCCCAAAAGTCGGCGTTAACTGTTACAAGACCGATGAAGAAGAGAATGAGGTCGAATTTCACCCTTACGACACACGAGATGCTGATCAGCAGATTGAAAATCTAAATGCGGTGAAGGCCGAGCGGGATCAAGCGGAAGTTGACCGCACATTGGCACAGGTCAAGGCGGACGCGGAAGCTGACCGAAATGTCATGCCTGCCATAGTGGCGGCGGTGAAAGCCTATGCCACCGTGGGCGAGATTACTAAGAAACTGGTCGAAGTCTATGGCTATTACCAGGAACCAATTCGTTTTTAACAAGAGCATAAAAAATGTCAGAAATAGAAAGATATATTGCGCCAACGAAACTGGCAGAGGCTGTGGAAGCCTTGGCCAGTAGCGGTGTGACCATTGTCGCAGGCGGCACCGACCTGACCCCGCAGATTAATGAAGGTAAGCGTCGTTATGAGCCGGTCCTGATGAATATTCAGCGGGTCGAAGAACTTAAAGATATTTCCTTAGATGATGGAGAAATCAGAATCGGTTGTTTGGCCACCGTCTCCGAAATAAGGTATAATGATATAATAGCTGGATTCGTACCAATATTATGCGATACCGCCAACCGCTTTGCCAGTGAGCAAATCCGCAATGCGGCGACGATTGGCGGTAATATCTGCAACGCATCACCGGCGGGTGACATGATTATACCGCTGTTGGTATTGGGTGCCTCCGTGGAGCTTGCCAGTTGGAAAGAGGGCGCCATAGAAATCCGGCGGGTGCCATTAAATGGTTTCTTTACAGCTCCCGGCAAAACTATTCGAAATGATAACGAGCTGTTGACTGCCGTAGTATTTGACAAACCGTCAAGTGATTTTGTCGGGCAGTTCCGTAAATCCGGCCCCCGTCCGGCCTTGGAAATATCCACGGTAACGGTCGGCATTGGCGGCGATTTGAAAGACGGTAAATTTGAAAATGTGCGGGTTGCCTTTGGCGCTGTGGGGCCAACGCCCATGCGGGGCGGGGCTACTGAGACCGCATTAGAAGGCAACGTCCTGAATGATGATGTCATACGGGCCGCCGTGGTAGGGGCACAGCAAGATGCGACACCCATAGACGATATTCGCGCGACCACATGGTACCGCAACCACCTTATTGGTGTATTCACAGAGGAGCTTTTGAACAATGTCTGTCAAAATTGAACTTAATTTCACCATGAATGGCAGGCCAGTTAACATCGAGGTTCCGGTAGATATGACGGTGCTTAACCTGTTGCGCGAAAATCTCGATATGAAGGGCACAAAATATGCCTGTGGTGAGGGAGAATGTGGGGCCTGTACCATCGAAGTGGACGGGGCTACAATCAATAGCTGCCTGATGTATGCAGTAGATTTAGAGGGCCGTGAGATCACGACCATCGAGGGAATGCAGACCGGAAATATACTCCATCCCATGCAGCAGTCTTTTGTTGATCACGGGGCGGTGCAATGCGGGTTCTGTATGCCGGGGATGATTATTCAGGCCAATTATCTGGTGAAGAAAAACCCCAACCTTACACGGGAAGAAATGAAGCGGGGACTTGAAGGAAACGTCTGTCGCTGTACAGGCTATACCAAGGTGCTGGACGCCGTAGCTGACGTTGTCGGAGCGAAAGGATAAAATCATGAGTGAACAGGTTGCTTTTCAACATATTGAAAAAACCACATTGATAGGTAAGCGGATCAAGAAGCCTGACGCGCCCGCCAAGGCCATCGGCAAGACCCGCTATATCAATGATATGGTTCTGCCCCAGATGCTCTACGGCAAGATATTGCACGCGGGCCGCGCCCATGCGGAAATCATCAGCATTGATACGTCCGAGGCGGAAAAATTAGCTGGCGTTCATCTGGTGATCACGGCTAAGGACACACCGGAATTAAGGCTGGGTTTTGTCAAAGACAATGCCCCCCTGAAAGATAAAGTCCGTTGCGAACGGGATGAGGTTGCGGCGGTTGCCGCAGAAAGCGAAGCCATCGCGGCGGCAGCGTTGAAGCTGATCAAGGTCGATTATAAAGACCTGCCCGGTGTTTTCACTATAGAAGACAGTCAAAAAGAAGGTGCGCCCGTAATACAGGAACGCTTCCCCGATAATAAAAGCCTGAAATTTGAATTCAAACATGGTGATTTAGGACAAGCCGAGGCTGATTCCGACATCATTCTGGATGATACCTTTAATGTGCATTATGTCACCCATTGTTGTATGGGGACATCCTGCGCCATTGCTGACTTTGACCATAACGGCAAGCTGACCATCTATTCACAGACCCAGTACCCGTATAATTACAAGATGGATCTGGCGCCGGCACTTGGTATTGATCCCGGTGATATTCGGGTCATTCAGCCACCAACGGGCGGATCATTCGGCGCGAAACTGGATGTTTATCCTTTTGAGCCAGTGGCGGCGATACTCGCCCAGAAAACCGGACGGCCTGTGAAAATACTTTTTGACCGGGAAGAAGAATTTATTAATTCCCCCACCAGACAGCCTGCATCAATGCATTTGCGTACGGGCTGCACCAAGGATGGTATCCTGACTTTCCGTGCTGCGGATGTTGAGATGGATAACGGTGCCTATACTTCATGGGGGGCTACTGTTCCGGTTATTATGATGCGCACCACATCCGGTCATTACCGTGTACCCGTCGTCGATTTCAAAGGGCAGGCTTATTATACCAATAATTCTTATGCCGGATCATTTCGCGGTTACGGTAATGTTCAGATGACCTATGCCACGGCACAGCATATGGATATGCTGGCCGAAAAGCTAGACATGGACCCCATAGAATTCCGCCTGAAAAATGCGCAGAAGTCCGGTGAGGTGACCCCCCAGAAATCATACCTTCGGGAATGTGCACTGGCGGAATGTCTGACCACGGCGGCTGAGGCTTCCGATTATGTCAGTAAGCTCAATAAATATACTGATGAGCGAGAGCAAGAAGGTCGTTACAAGCGCGGCATCGGCTTGGCTAGTTCCATCCATAATGCGGGTGGGGCCAAGATCCATAAGTCGGACGGTTGCGGCACGATCCTGAAAATGGATGATTACGCACGGGTGACGGTGATCACCGGCGCGTCCGAGATTGGACAAGGCATTGATGCGGTGATCGCACAGATTGTATCCGAGGAACTTGGCGTTCCTGTAGAACACGTGAATTTGGTCAATAATGACAGTGACCTTGGGCCGTGGGACGTGGGGGTTCATGCCTCGCGCACAACCTTCATCGCGGGCAATGGCGCGCGGCGTGCGGCGATCAAGGCCAAGAAGCAAATTCTCGCGGCGGCATCGAAACAGGCCAATGTGTCGGCAGATGAACTTGACCTTCGCGGCGGTTTTGTGGTGCAGGATAAGGACGGCGCGGTTGTTACCAAGCTGGACAAAATGCTGCGTCAGATGCATTTCCAGCCAGAACCGGATGTGGTTATGGTCAGCGACTATTATGAGCCCAACAGCGAGCCAGAGGGTCGCGATCATATTTCCGACCATTCAGCGGCCTATTCCCACGCGGTGCATATTGCCGAAGTAGTAGTGGATACCCTGACCGGCGAAGTAAAGGTTGAAAAAGTAACCATGGCACAGGATGTGGGGCGGGTCATTAACCGCATGGGTCTGGAAGCCCAGATGGAAGGCGGTATGGCCTTTGGTCTTGGTTTTGCTCTTAGTGAGGAAATGCTGTTTGAGGAAGGCCGCCTGAAAAACCCTAACTTCAGGGATTACAAAGTACCAACGGCTCCGGAAATGCCGGAAATTGAAATGCATTTCATTGAAAGCGATTGTGAAGAGGGGCCGTATGGTGCCAAGGGCATCGCCGAACTGCCGACCATTGTGGTGGCGCCCGCCATTGCCAATGCGGTTTATAATGCCACGGGAATTCGTTTTTTCAATCCCCCCATGACACCGGAAAAAGTTGCCAGAGCCATATGGGAAAAGAAAAACGCATGAAGCAAAAGATAGTATTGAGTCTGGAACAGGCCCTGTCCCTGCCTTCTGCTACCCTGCGGTTTGCGCAACTGGGCTGGCGGGTTATCCGTATCGAAGCGACCCCGTCCAGTCGTGGTCTTCCCGGTGATCCCAACCGTTATATCGGTAAGCATATCATAGAAGACGGCGATGATCGGCGCAGCTATTTCATGGCCCCCAACGTGGGCAAAGAAACCATCTCGCTTAATCTGAAAACAGCCGAGGGTCGCGCGGCCCTGCATCAGATCATTATGGAACTGGACGTTGATATTTTCTGTTGTAATACGCTGCCCGGACGGTATGAGCAGATGGGTATTGATTATGAAACTCTCAGCGCGCTTAAACCGGATATTATCTGGGCGGGGATTTCTGCTATGGGGCCGGACTATCCCAATGTGCCGGGTTATGATCCGGCCATACAGGCCATGTCGGGCTTTATGGAAGTGACGGGACAGGAAGACGGCCCGCCAACTCTGTCCGGTATTCCGCTGATTGATCTGAAAGCGGGGGATGAGGTTTATGCCGGCGTCATGCTGGGTTTGGCCGAGAGGGCTGAAAGTGGACGCGGCAAGCGCATCGACATTTCAATGCTGCAGGCGGCGGCGAGCTGGCTGATCACCACCCTGCCCCTGCTTGATTTTGACTGTGACACGTCAGAGATCACCCGCTGCGGCAATGAACATCGGAAATTCATTCCCACCAATGCCTATCCCACCAAAGACGGGTTCATTTATGTGGCTATCGGTAATGATGTGCAATGGCAGCGATTGTCGGAAATTCCGAAATTTACTTCGTTGGCTAATGAAGTTCGTAAAACCAATGAAGGTCGCCATCAGGAGCGCCAGTCACTGTATGTGGATATTGGTGCATTGACGTCATTATATACGACCGATGAACTGGTGGAAGATTTTCTGGCGGCAACAATCCCCCATGCGCGCATCAATGATGTGCCGCAGGTGGCTAAACTTGGGGCTATTAAAAATAAATTGACCACGACACAATTGCCAGATGGCAGGGAAATAAATATGCAGCCCATGGCGGTTGATGTTGAAGGCGCGGTGACGAAGCTTTCGTTTCCGCCGCGTTATGGCGAGCAGACAGCACAAGTCTTGGCAGAGGCCGGATTCACAGAAGGTGATCAGGCACGATTGCAGGAAACGGGTGCCATATATTGCGCTTCTGAATAGGGAGAACGGACAGTGACCATCGCAAGCTGGATAGATAAATGGGCCGACAAATGCCCTGAAAAGACCGCCATCCAGTTTGAGGGCGAGAAGATCAGCTATGCAGAATTCAATCAGAAAATTACCGATACCGCTGCCATGCTTCATCATTCCCTTGGCATCAGGCGCGGTGAACGTGTGGCTTTTCTGGGTCAGAACCATCCGCGCACGCTGTATCTGTTGTTCGCCTGTGCGCGTATTGGGGCTATATTTGTGCCGCTTAACTGGCGACTGACACCGGCGGAACATATTCATATGCTGGTCAGCTGTTCGGCATCGGCCTTGTTCGTGGAAGAAGATTATCAGGATCATTGAGAGATACTAAAGGAAAAACTGCCCGAATGTCGCCTTATCACATGGGGCGGGCGGGATAAGCCGGGCTGGCTGGGACTGCGCAAATTAATGGCAGAGGCACAAGGCCACGATCCCCGCCCAAGCGTTGTTGCCTCCGATCCCATATTGCTGATTTTCACATCCGGCACAACTGGCTTCCCCAAGGGTGCTATTCTCACTCACGGGGCCTTGGCGGCAAACGCAGTAAACAGCATCCATATGCATGATATGGTTCATGATGATGTTATTTTGACCATATTACCCATGTTTCATGTGGGCGGGGTGAATGTTCAGACATTGCCAGCCTTCAGTATCGGGGCGACAATCCTATTACATAAGGCTTTCGATGTGGAGCAGGTCATTGAGGCTTTTCGTGAAGACCGTCCAAATCTGGTGATATTACTGCCGCCGCATATGGCGCCCTTAAGAGCTAATGCAAAATGGGCTGATACAGATTTTTCCTGCCTGCGCTGTGTCACGACCGGGTCTTGTGTTGTACCTGAGGAGATGATCGCCTATTGGCACGGGCTAAAAGTACCGCTGATACAGGTATATGGCTCAAGCGAAACCGGCCCCATTGCCATTCATCAGAGGGCTGGGAATGCCTTCAAAACCCAAGGATCAATGGGCTATGCGGCAAAAAACTGCCAGATCAGAATAGTCGATGAGCAGGACAATGATTGCCAAACAGATCAGTCAGGCGAAATCCTGATCAAAGGTCAGAATGTGCTGGCCTTTTACTGGAATGACACCCAAGCCACGGAGACCGCACTGAAGGATGGCTGGTACTATACTGGCGATATTGGTTATGTGGATGATAAGGGCCGCTATTATTTTGTTGACCGGAAAAAAGATATGATTA
>JAGLJX010000219.1 GCA_023142175.1 Emcibacter sp. | reverse complement strand
TGAGCTTCTTTTTCGAGAATGATGACCCTGCCTTTTTGGCGTAGTTCATATCCGGCAGAGGCTCCGGCGATACCACCACCAATGATTATAAAGTCTGCTATGTTTACTGCGCGGTTCACGGCTTGGGTCTGTCCAGAATCAATGATTTTCGCCACCCTATTCCTAACCGAGAGATGGGGCAATAAAAATATCAAACTTCTATGGTTAGTGTGCTTAAATATGATAGATTGTTGACAGCAATATAAGCCACAAAAAATCGGAGTAGCCAGCATGAGAAAAACACCCAAGGATTTTTTTAAACCCCTGTCCATTGGTGCGCCAACCCCCTACCGGGAAATTCCGGTAGCGTTAGAGCGGATGATTCATTTCTTCCCCCCTCATATTGAAAAAATGCGGTCTAAAGTCCCCGATATGATCAACAAGGTGGATGTATTGCTGGGCAATCTGGAAGATGCCATTCCGGCAGATTCCAAGGAGGAAGCGCGGGCCGGATTTATCGAAGTAGCGCAAAATAATGACTTTGCAAATACGGGACTCTGGACCCGTGTCAACTGCCTCAACAGCCCGTGGTTTCTGGATGATGTGACGGAAATCACATCGGCAGTAGGCAACAAGCTGGACGTCATCATGCTACCAAAAGTCGAAGGGCCGTGGGATATTCATTATCTTGATCAATTGCTGGCCCAGCTTGAATCCCGTCATAATATCGCCAAACCCATTATGATTCATGCCATACTTGAAACCGCACAGGGCGTGAATAATGTGGAAGAGATTGCCGCCGCAAGCCCGCGAATGCACGGCATGAGCCTTGGACCCGCCGACCTTGCCGCATCACGCGGCATGAAAACCACCCGCGTAGGCGGTGGCCATCCTTTTTATGGCATCCTTGAGGATGATAAGGCTGACGGAAATGCCCGCGCTTTTTATCAGCAGGATCTATGGCATTTCACGGTTGCAAAGATGGTAGATGCCTGTATGTCTTACGGATTGAAAGCCTTTTACGGCCCCTTTGGTGATTTTTCCGATGATGCGGCCTGCGAGGCCCAGTTCCGCAATGCCTTCCTTATGGGTTGCATGGGCGCATGGTCACTTCACCCCAAACAGATTGCCATTGCAAAGACCGTATTCAGCCCCGATGTGGATGAGGTCTTATTTGCCAAAAAAATTCTAGCCGCCATGCCTGATGGTACGGGTGCGGTGTTGATTGAGGGCAAGATGCAGGATGATGCCACTTGGAAACAGGCCAAGGTAATTGTTGATCTGGCAAAGATTGTCGCATCAAAAGATAAACAGCTTGGGGCTAAATACGGCTTTTAGTGAATAACCCGTTCTTTGGTGGTTTCTATGGTTTTTTTCATTTGAGCTTCTTCCGCGCCAATATTGCTGTCTGTTATCAGTTTTCTGCTTTAAAACTTATCACGAAGCACCTAGGAAGATATTTTTAAATTATTACATTATTTAGGGGAATTATGCCAGAAAGCCACATGATGAATGAGGGAAATATCCCTATCCAGTTCACCCTTTGGACAAATATGCCAGTCCCATGTATCACTTGGCTTTCCAAGCTCGCATTGCGATAACGCGGCCTCTTTTTCGATGATCACACTATCCTTCATATAATGCCGCTCTATATCGCTTATAATAAGGGTTTGGGGCGCTATATCAGTTAATAATTTCAAATGATCTGCCATAATATTATGGGCAAAATTATCCGGCAGGGAAATTTGATGTCTATGAGCATATTTAATAAGATTGAGTGGCAGTTGGGACAGGATGTTAAGTGAGATCACGATATCAGCTTTAGGCAAGCAACCCGGAATATCACCAGTTGAACTATTATGAAATATCGGCCCGACCCAACCTGTCACATCCTGCTCAATAAACTGGACTGAATTCTTATAGCGTTTTCGAATTTTGGACAGATGGACAATATCGACCAATATCAATGAATGTGATAAGGCCAGCAACTCTTCCATGGGAACATCATGTGCCGCCCCGGATCCGATAATCATGATAGTTGAATTTGCCGGCAGGGAGGAGGCCGCCGCCATAATATGTTGCTGACATTTACCCAGATGATCCGTCCATGCCGCACGGCATCTTTTATATCTGGCTTCTATGGCGATAGCTTCTCGCACATACCCAAGTGCCTTGACCTCTCTGATGGCCGGGGTTACGAAATGCTGGATCGCCTCAAATATCATCCGCCGCTGTATATACCCTTGCGTTTTTCAAGGAAGGCGGCAGTGGCCTCAGCCCGGTCCTTGCTGGACAGGAGCAGCTGCATACTTTTCCGCTCCAATCCCAAAGCGCTCTCAAGTGACATATCCGGCCCGTGTAATATGGCATATTTGATATGCTCCAGACCCAACGGTGGTAGCGCGGCCATTTCACGTGCCATTTCCATGGCCCGGTCCATAACCTTGTCATCTTCCAGCACTTCACAGACCAATCCCATGCCTTTGGCCTCGTCCGCGCCGATCATCATGCCCGTCAGACACAGGCGCATGGCATTATATTTACCCACCGCCCGCACCAGTCGTTGCGAGCCGCCGGCACCGGGCATGACGCCGACCTTAACTTCAGGCTGGCCAAACTTGGCGCCCTTACCCGCCAGAATAATATCGGAAATCATGGCAAGCTCCATACCGCCGCCAAGGGCAAAGCCATTGACCGCCGCAATCACGGGGCGGGGATAATCGGCAAAGGCATTATAGAGCAGCTCCACATGGGTTTTGTAATAATCAACCGCGCTGAGAACTGACATTTCCTTGAGATCAGCACCGGCGGCAAAAGCTTTCTCATTGCCGGTAAGGATCACAACCCGAATATCCTCACGCGCCTTCAGCTCGTTGAATTTTTCAGCAATCATAGTACGGCTGTTGAGATTCAGGGCGTTATAGGCCTTGGGCCGGTTAAGTCGTACGACTGCAATATGATCCTCTGGAAATTCCAGCAGTACTTCTTGTTCCGACATTTATATCCTCCCTAAAAGGCGTTCAGACCCGTCTGCATCCGGCCTAATATCAACGCATGAACATCATGGGTACCTTCATAAGTATTGACGGCTTCCAGATTCATCATATGACGGATAACATGAAATTCATCACTGATACCATTGCCGCCGTGCATATCACGGGCCATACGCGCAATTTCCAGCGATTTGCCACAACTGTTGCGCTTCAACA
>JAGLJX010000218.1 GCA_023142175.1 Emcibacter sp. | reverse complement strand
CATATGGTCAATTTCTTTATGCCGCTTATCCAGTTTCCGCTGCTTCAGTTCGCCTTTAAGCTGATTAAGTACGTCCTGAGTTTCCTGAATTAGTGTCTTCAGTTTCTTTTTAGACAGGGATGATAAATCTTCATTTTCCATCATAACATCCTTCACACAATAAGTTGGTAGAGAAAGACCAGCAGGCCCGGGACTATAAAGAACACGCCAATCATATAGATCAGGGCAATTACTTTCTTTTCAGCCGCCACGCGCGCCAGCCAAAGTGCCCCGCGAATGGGAATTTTGCGCAAGTTCTTAACGCCGTAAATGAGCAATACTGCCGATACATTATAGATCAGATGGACCAGAGCAATCTGAAGGGCGAGTATGGCATGGTCGCCCGAAATGGCGGTAGCAGCCAGCAAGGCCGTTATGGTGGTTCCGATATTAGCACCCAAAGTAAAGGGATATATCTGCTTTAACTTGAACACGCCGGATCCGGCGAGGGGAACCATCAGGCTTGTCGTGGTGGAGGATGATTGTACCAACACGGTAACAACAGCCCCTGATGCGATGCCGGATATTGGCCCGCGACCAATGGAGCCATGCATGATCGTTTTAGCCCGACCCACCATCAGTTTTTTCAACAGCTTGCCAATGAAAATAATGACAAGGAATATGATAGTTATACCAAAAACTACCAACAGTATATTTGCACCCTGTTCAGAAACCATGGTGGCAAGGTTCTTAAATTCTGCGATGACAGGCTTGGTCATGGGCTTGATGAAATTAAGTCCTTTAACACTCAAATTCTCGCCGCCTACGAGCTGGGACGATAAATATCCGGCGGCCTTTTGCAGGGGATGAAAAATGATCTCAATGGGCAGGAAGATTGCCACCGCCATCAGATTAAAAAAGTCATGAACCGTTGCTGCCGCAAAGGCCCGGCGGAATTCTTTTTTCTTGTTGATATGGCCTAGACTGACGATGGTATTGGTAATGGTGGTGCCGATATTGGCGCCCATAATCATGGGAACTGCCATTTCAACCGACAGCCCACCCGCTACAAGCCCGACAATGATTGAGGTTACGGTGGAGGAAGATTGGATCATAGCCGTGGCGATCACCCCCACGATTAGCCCCATGAAAGGATTGGTGGCAAAGGCAAAAAGTTCGGTTGCCTGTCCCTTGGTCGCGCCCTTAAAACCGCTGCCGATCATGCCAACAGCAGTAATCAGCAGATAAATCAGGACGAGGACAAACAGCCATTGAAAAATACGCAGGGCGAGATTGTCGTTGGTGTTTTCATCACTCCCCGAAGTCGAAATGTCGGTCATTTTTTTCCATCCAGAATCATTTTTTATAACTTGTCAGCATAGTTTCATCATTGTCACAATAATGCAATGACAGTTCGTTATATGATAGTTTTGTGAAAGTTATGTGACAGTTATTTATTCTTGCTCCCGCGCGACTGCCCGCCAGCCGATGTCACGGCGGCAGAAACCCTGAGCCCAGTCGACCTGATCCAGTGCCGCATAGGCTTTATCCTT
>JAGLJX010000217.1 GCA_023142175.1 Emcibacter sp. | reverse complement strand
GCGGCCTGTTCCAGATTGCTAATTTCGGTATTCTTGTCATAGCTTCCGGGATATCCCTTTGCCGCCATAACAACGGTAAGAGCTGCTGTATTATGCCAAGTCATATCAACCTGATCCACGCCGCCCTCAGCACAGGCAACCAAAGCCGGAACAATATCAGATTTCATGCGCATCATCAGCACCTGACATTCCGGATCACCAAAGCGCACGTTATATTCAATCAGCTCCGGCCCCTTGTCCGTTATCATCAGTCCGGCGAAAAACACCCCTTTGAACGGATGGCCCTCTGCTTTCATGCCGCGCACAGTGGGCAGGATAATTTCATTGATAGTGCGGGCCGTCATAGCTTCGGTCATAACCGCAGCGGGACTATAGGCCCCCATGCCGCCCGTATTGGGGCCGGTATCGCCTTCGCCGACTTGCTTGTGATCCTGTGCGGTGGCAAGGGCTAAGATATTACCGCCGTCACAAAGGGCGAAGAAACTGGCTTCCTCGCCCACCAGAAATTCTTCGACCACTAGTTCCGCGCCCGCCGCACCAAACTGTCCGCCGAGAATATCGTCGATGGCGGCGTGGGCTTGTTCCATAGTCTCGGCGATGATCACGCCTTTACCTGCGGCCAGACCGTCGGCCTTTATGACGATGGGCGCACCTTTTTTGCTGGCAAAGTCTCTGGCGGTCTGCGCGTCTGTGAAGCGGCCATAGGCGGCGGTGGGGATATTATATTTGGCGCAGAGGTCTTTGGTGAAGCCTTTGGAACCTTCGAGCTGAGCGGCGGCGGCACTGGGGCCAAACGCGGTGATATTTTCACTGTCCAGACGATCAACCAAGCCTTCTACAAGCGGTACTTCGGGGCCAACAACCACAAGGCCGACATCTTTTTCGCGGCAGAAATTCACCACGGCATTATGGTCCGATGACTCTAATGGTATACAGATCGCCAGATCGCCCATGCCACCATTTCCCGGTGCGGCATATATGATATCTGCCAAGGGGCTTTGTGATATTTTCCACACAAGCGCATGTTCCCGTCCGCCGGAACCGATCACCAGAATATTCATCTCATTAATCCTTTAAAAATAATTGTCTTCCTTGTAGCATAGGGGAAAATGGAAACAAGGTTAACATGCCAGATTCAACAAAAGATTACTCAGATAATACACCGGAATATAGCGTCACTGAGTTGAGTATGGCCCTCAAGCGCACGGTAGAGGATAAATTCGGCTATGTGCGCCTGCGCGGGGAGATTTCGGGCTTTAAACGTGCCGCTTCGGGCCATGTGTATCTCACCCTGAAGGATGAGAAGGCAGTTCTTGATGGTATCATGTGGAAGGGGGTTGCAGGTAGGCTCGCCTTTCGGCCTGAAGACGGGCTTGAGGTTATCTGTACGGGCAAGCTGACCACCTATCCCGGTCGCTCCAAATATCAGATCGTAATCGAGCGCATGGAACCGGCAGGGGCTGGCGCTTTGATGGCGCTGCTGGAAGAACGCAAGAAGAAGCTCGCCGCCGAAGGATTATTCGATGCAGATCGCAAAAAACCAATTCCCTATTTACCGAAAGTGATCGGGGTCGTGACGTCACCTACGGGTGCGGTGATACGGGATATTCTCCACCGCCTGTCCGACCGTTTCCCGCGTCATGTTCTTGTCTGGCCGGTAATTGTACAGGGCGATGGTGCCGCTGAAAAAATTGCTGCGGCTATAAAAGGCTTTAACAAGATTGACGGCAGGGATGGCATCCCAAGACCGGATGTGCTGATCGTGGCGCGGGGCGGCGGCAGTCTGGAAGATCTTTGGTCTTTTAACGAGGAAGTGGTCATTAGGGCCACGGCGGAAAGTGATATTCCGCTGATCTCGGCGGTGGGTCATGAAACCGACACCACCCTGATTGATTATGCCTCAGACCTGCGCGCCCCCACACCAACGGCGGCGGCAGAACTTGCGGTTCCGGTGCGGGACGATCTGATTTATACCATACGGGATTTTGACAGCCGCCTGAACAGGGCTACGCGCCGCATGGTTCAGGATAAGGCTCAAAAGCTGGAAGGCTTAAGCCGGGGGTTGCCAAAACCATCTGATATTCTGGCACTTAGCCGACAGCGGCTTGATGATGTGACGGAACGGCTGCCAAGGGCATTGACACAGCTGCGTGAGAAGCGGCAGATGCAGCTTGATAGTGTTAGCCGTCTGCTCCGCCCTGATTTGCTCCGTCAGGACATCAGGCGGGCGCAGGAAAAGACCGGACAGCTTTGTGAACGCATGAATAGGAGTGCGGAACAAAATCTGTCCCGCTTACAGAATAAATTTGATGCCACAGAACGTCTTTTTGACAGCCTGAATTATAAACGGGTTCTGGATCGGGGCTTTGCCGTGATCCGGGATGATAAAGGGCAGGCCGTGACGAGTGTGGCAAAAGTAACTTCGGGTCGCGCCCTTGATATTGAATTTCAGGATGGTCATGTGGGTGCCGTGGCTACGGGCGGTACGACCAAGAAAAAACCACGCAAAAAAGATGACAAGCGGCAGGGAACATTATTATGAAGATTATAGCGGGCTTTATGGCCCTGTTTTTTATGAGTATGACCGCACAGGCTAAAAATCTGTTGGGTCTTCCCGATGATCTTATCCAAGGGGGCTTTTATGTGGGCAAGGTTGCGCCGGGCAGTATGGTTTGGTTGGGGGAAAAAAAGCTGAAAGTTTCCCCGGATGGCC
>JAGLJX010000216.1 GCA_023142175.1 Emcibacter sp. | reverse complement strand
ATCTCGTGGTCGCCGTGGGTGCCCCATCGCGCCTGCAGCATGTCGCCCTGCGAGGGCTCGGTGGGCTGTCCGGTCGAGGGTCCGGAGCGTTGCACATTAACGATCACGCAGGGGGTTTCGGTCATGCACGCGTAGCCTATATTCTCCTGCATCAGGGAGAAGCCGGGACCGCTGGTAGCGGTCATAGCTTTGACACCGCCCATGCTTGCACCAAGGGTTGCTGCGATAGAGGCAATTTCATCTTCCATCTGAAGAAAGACGCCGCCAACCTTGGGCAGTTCTTTTGCCAGCCTTTCGGCAACCTCAGATGATGGTGTGATGGGATAACCGGCATAAAAACGGCATCCCGCCGCCACGGCGCCGAGGGCGCAGGCATGATTACCTTGTAAGTTTACAGTTTCTTGACCAGTCATGCGACGGCCTCCTGAGTTGTGGGATTAAGAGATATGGCAAAATCGGGACAGAGCCACTCACAGATATGACAGCCGGTGCATTTTTCAGGCTCCGCCAGTTCCACCACCTGATCCTTATTAAGAACAAGGCAGCGTTCGGGGCACATTTTGACACAAATATCACAGCCCTTGCACCATTCAGGTGTAATTTCAAGGCTGTTGCGAACGTTGTTGATTTCCGGCTGAACCAGCGGTACAAATGCCGCCCCTTCGACAGGCTCGCCCTTGCGGGAACCGTCGATCCAATTCTGTCCCTGATCAAATACCGCCAGATTCACATCAACGGTCTTTGGCGGCACCATCTGGGAAATAACTTTTTTCCACTCTTCCGCCGGAAAAGTCAGGGTGGTCGATAAAGCACCCAGCAATAATGTATTGGCAGCACGTTCATTCCCGGCGCGGGTAGCCATTTCCGTGGCATCAATAGCGAAGGCCTCGGCAACCTGTTCGCGCACA
The DNA here is from genome assembly GCA_023142175.1 of Emcibacter sp. Next base: position 2,656 of record JAGLJX010000216.1, on the reverse strand, counting down.
TCTTCGGGCGTATCCTTGGAATAGCCAATATCCGCACCCAGAATTCGCGAGCGACAGGCAAAGGGTGGCACGATGCGCTTGGTATCGGCAATGAAAATGCCAGTTCCAGGCCGCAGATAGTTCATCCAGCGCAGGCCTTCTGCCCATTCAAGTGCGATCAGCACATCGGCCTGACCCATGGGAATGGTTGGTGACCAGACCTGTGCGCCAAAACGCACATGGCTGAATACCACGCCGCCGCGCTTGGCCATGCCATGAACCTCGCTCTGCTTGACCTGATAACCCAGATTCTGGCAGATCTGCGCCAACACCTTGGACACCATGATGACGCCCTGCCCGCCAACTCCGACGATCAGGACATTAATCGGTTCTTTCATCTCATTCGGGTCAAGTTTAGGCGGATCGGTCAGAACCGCGGTTGACCCATTATCTTTTTTCTTAGCCATAATCATGATACTCCGCAGGGTTTGGCTTTAGCCGCTTTTTGGTCCAGAACCAAGGTAGGCTGAATGGCACCGGTCGGGCAGAATTGGGCGCAGACCGAACAGCCAATACAAGCCGTCGGGTCAATCTTGACCACATGGCGGCCCTCATACCATTCGTCACTCCACAACAGCGCCGGACAGCCTAAATTCATACAGCCCTGACAGGCGTTGCAATCCTTGGCGTCCACGCTCATGGTCGGGCCTTTGATCTTAACCGGATCAAGCACACAGGGCCGATCGGCGATCAGGACGGATACACCGCGGAAGTCAATGGATTCGCGCATGGTCTGCATCATGCTGGCGGCATCATAACTGTCGACCCGCTCGATCCATTCAACGCCGCAGGCCTTGATCATGGCTTCAAAATCAACCTGATGGGTCTGCTCGCCGCGCAAAGTTTTGCCGGTGCCGGGGTTTTCCTGCCCGCCGGTCATGGCAGTAATATGATTATCCAGCAGAATAACCGTGATATTGGCCTGATTATAAACCGCATCAATTAAGGGCGGAATACCGGAATGAATGAAGGTGCTGTCGCCGATGGTTGCCACGATGGGCTTGGTCTCAGTACCTGCCAGATACATACCAACTGCATTGGCAATACTTGAGCCCATAGCAACGGTGGTATCAATGGCGGTCAGGGGGTCGCCCACGGCCAGTGTATAACAACCGATGTCACCCGCAACGCGCACGTCAAGACTACGGATTGCCGTATAGCTCATGGCATGGGGACAGCCGGCACATAATACTGGTGGTCTGATTAAAGGCTCGAACTGTGGGCCGAGGGCATTTACCTGCGGCTCAAGAACACCGGCTTGCTCGAAGCTTAAGCGAACCTGCTCCGGGGATAATTCACCAATACGCGGGAAGAATTCCTTGCCCTCTACTTTCAGGCCCCATGTTTTAATCTCATTCTCAATAACCGGCTCCAGCTCCTCAACCACGATCACACGATCATGTTTGGCGCAGAAATCCTGTATCAGTTTTTTCGGCAGGGGAAAGGACAGGCCAAGTTTCAAGACGCTGGCGTCCGGCAAGTTTTCCTTCACATAGACATAGCTCATACTGCTGGTAATGATGCCTATCTTGGATGAACCCATCTCAACTCTATTCAGGTCGGACGTTTCCAGATATTCTGCCAGTCTTTCCAGACGTTCAATAACCATGGGGTGACGGGCGCGGGCATGACCCGGCACCATAACATTCTTGGTCACATCCATATTAAAGCCAAGGTCTTTGGGGGTCACTCTCTCGCTCACCAGAACCGGGCTGCGGGTATGGGAAATACGGGTTGTGCTGCGAACCATGACCGGAGTGTCAAATTTCTCGCTCATATCAAAGGCTATCTTGGTATAGTCCAGCGCTTCCTGTGCATCACAGGGTTCAAATACGGGGATCTGAGCGAAGCGTCCGAAAATCCGGCTGTCCTGCTCATTCTGGGATGAGTGAATACCCGGATCATCACAAACGATCAGAACTAGACCTCCATGGACGCCAATATAAGAATGGGACATCAAAGCATCGGAGGCCACATTCAGCCCCACATGTTTCATCATGCTGATGGCGCGCACGCCTGAAAATGACGCGCCGATGGCCACATCCAACGCAACCTTCTCATTGGTCGACCATTGAGCATGAACATCGCCCACTGGGTAGCGGCCCATGTTTTCCATGATTTCCGTGCTTGGTGTGCCAGGATAAGCGGCGGCGACCTTGACGCCGGCCTCCCACGCACCGCGGGCCATGGCCTCATTTCCGGTCATCTGATGAGTTATGCCTGTTTTGATCGCAGTTGGCGATGCCTGTTCAGCCTTTGAGCTCATGTTCATCTCCCATTTAATAGTGATACATTAATTTAAATAAATACCGACAAAACGTATCATGTTTATAAAATTTAGCAAGCATAAATCATTCAAATTTCTCAGGTTCCGGCAAGAATAACTCCTTAAATAGACACCAAAAGAAAGAAAATTCCCCGAACGGTCGGTTAACTAATTGTTTTTTCACAATATTAGGTCTTGAAGTTATGCCGGAAAAATATTCCTTAAAACTAAAAACGCCAGTAAAAACAGATCATTACACATATTACATTTTGATATAAATCAATTTTCATGGTAAAAAAATGCGCTATAATACTGCTTTATGTAAAGATTACTGCGAGAATATTCCGACTC
>JAGLJX010000215.1 GCA_023142175.1 Emcibacter sp. | reverse complement strand
CCGAATCCCCAAGGTCAGAGATTTTCTTTTCTCTGCGTCATATCTTTCTTCTGGTATAGATGTGCTTACGGCCACTTTCATGCCAGATGCTGTCTCGCCCACATAGGCGGCAAAGCAATTTAGCCCGATGGATACTTCTGATCTTTCACAGGCAACCTGTTTTTTACGTATACCGATAAGCTCACGCAGCAATTTTTCTTTATTCACAACAGATTTATCGGTCATTCCATCTAGTTCATCAGGCAAAATTGCCTTTATTTCTTCATCTGGCAGGCTGGCAAGAAGTGTTTTGCCCAATGCGCAGCAATTGGCGGGCAATTGTGTACCAACATTGGATATTAAACCAACAGGCCGCATGGAATCTTTACGAGCAAGATAGATCACATTAAAATTCTCCAACATGGCGAGCTGTACTACTTCGTTATATTCACCAACGAATTTTGTAGCCTCCGTGGCAAAACTTTCCTGCAGATTATCATATTTTAGAAAGCTGTTACCAAAGTCAAAGAGCGCAAGACCGATGCGGTATCCGTCACCGCTTTTCTGAATCCACCGCCGGCGTTCCATGCTGGATAAAAGTAGATATAAAGTGCTTCGGGAAAGCTGGGTCTTCTCCATCAACATGGCGGTTGTGACCGGCTGAGCAGACGCCGCTACCGCCGACAAAATATCATCGGTGCGCTTGATTGCCGGTACATCATATTCCTGAGCCATAAATTGCTTGTCCTAATCTATATGTGACCTAATTTTATCAAAGACATAACCGCTATCCGGCACTTCAAAAACCGCATTCTCACCTTCCAGAATAAAGTCTATGCCATGACCGGCTGTTGAGGTTGGAATGGCCTTACCACGCTCCACCTGCACAGATTCTCTCGACAGACCAAGATCATGCAGCGACCCACCCCGCACATGCTCCAATACCAGCCCATTATCAATAGCGCATAGGGCATGAAGGGATAATTCCGCAAGATAATGCGGTGCCACAGGCTTATCATGTTCAGCCGCAAGTGCAGTGATTTGCATCCACGGGGTCAAGCCACCGACCCGCGCCACATCATGCTGAAAAATATCAATAGCATCCGCGTCCAGATAATGCTGAAAATCACCAATATTATAAAAACTCTCACCCACGGCAATGGGAATAGAGGTTTTTTTCTTAAGCGCAGCATGGCCCTGAATATCTTCGGGTAGCATTGGTTCCTCTAACCAGTAGGGATTAAACCGCTCGAAGGCCTGCGCACGGCGAATGGCTTCGGGAAGATCCCAAACCTGATTAGCATCCAGCAATAATTTAGCATCGTCTCCGATGGCTTCCCTTGTGGCTTCAAGGCGGGCGATTTCTTCGCTTAAATTCTCTCTTCCCACCTTGATCTTGAACCACTCAAAACCATCCGCCTTTAAGTCAGAAAGTTCCTGCCCAAGGTCTGAAGGCGACATATGAAGGTCAATGCCACTGGTATAAACCGGAATATCATTCTGACCACCACCAGCTTCAACATAAAGAGGCCGGCCAGTTGACTGGCAACATAATTCCCACAGGGCGGTATCAATGGCGGCTAGGGCCAATGTTGTCACCGCACCAGAACCCAAACGGTGGAGATGCATGAACATGCTCTGCCAGATTTCAGATATCTTCTGGGCATCTTTGCCCACCAGCTCGGCGGCGCAATAATCCTGAAGCAGAGCACGAACAGCAGTTCCGCCCACGCCAACGGTATAGCTAAAGCCCCGCGCCATGATGTCTGCTGTTCTCAGCTCAAGTATAATAATCTCAATGGCCGATACGCGGTGGGTGGCATCTTCCCATTTTTCTTTTGGCGGAACCCGAAACAGCCGAACACGGGCATCTTTAATGATAAGCGGCTTTTCTTCATTCTGGTTAGTCATTGGGCGACATAGCCCCCATCAACCATCAGAATGTCCCCCGTTGTGAAGGAAGAATCTTCGCTGGCAAGGAAAGTGACGGCTTTTGCTACCTCTTCCG